>DOTU01000218.1:4268-7302 GCA_003520965.1 Candidatus Zixiibacteriota bacterium | reverse complement strand
CTGACGAATGATACTGCGGAAACATCAACTCCATTGCCAAAGCCGAATATTCACAAATGCCTTTCGATTCTGCTTGTTGATGACGACGTCAATCTGCTTGAAGTCGTTGGCGATATGATGGATTTCCTGGGGCATACATGCACGAAGGCCGAGGGCGGTAAAGAGGCTCTGAAAATTCTGGAAGACGAGAAATTTGACCTGGTTATCACCGACCTTGGTATGCCCGAAGTTGGTGGTTGGGACGTGGCTCGTTACTGCCGTGAGCGCCATCCCGGTATGCCGGTATTGCTTATCTCTGGATGGGGTGCGCAACTCGATAACGACGAAGCCTTGCAAAAAGTTGATGCTATCCTGCCCAAACCATTCCAGATGGACGAGATCAAAGAAACGATCGAAAAGGTCATGGCTACCGCTGCAAAATAATATCCTATTATATAATACTAATTACCGGGGATCTATTATGATCCCCGGTTTTTATTTATTTCTTTTGTAGACTCTTTGAATCTGCCTATTAAGATTACTGCTTTTTATATGCAAATCATTATGCACTTATCGTAGGGGCACAATTCATCGTGCCCTTCTATGTCTATGTACCTCTTGCCAATAGACGCCATCGTCTGCCCATTTTCCTTTTTGTAGCCAGGGTTCTGAAAGTACCCCGGTTTTTAAACTGGGCCTATTTCCATGTTTCTGAGGATGGAAGTCCCGCTCTAAGCGGGACGTCATCTCGCTTCGACTCGTATCGACCTGAGGCGCTAATATTGGGTTGACATCTAATCCTCAATAGAGTATTAAAATCCTATGGATAATCCCGATGTTTTTACCCTGTTGAAGGCTTTAAAAGCTGATGTCGACCGCGTCATATTTGACTTCTTACCATCCACTCATACCACCCCTGAGATCGACCTCCTTTATCGGATGATGCGCGATTACCCATCCCGCTCCGGTAAAGGGCTGCGTCCGGGGTTGTTACTTCTATTCAATCGCGCCTATGGCGGTAATGATAACCGGGCCCTGAACACAGCCGCTGCCCTCGAACTATTCCAAAACTGGATTGTCATTCACGATGATATCGAGGATCAATCCGATCTCCGGCGTGGCCTGCCCGCCTTGCATATCAAACATGGAATACCTCTGGCGCTTAACGCTGGCGACGCCCTGGCCGGTAAAATGTGGGAGATGTTGCTTCGCAATCGTGAAATCCTCGGAGCTGAAAAAGCTATGCAGATTTTCGAGGAGTTCCTCTTCATGTATTCCCAAACTACTTCTGGCCAGCATATCGAGCTTGGCTGGGTGAGCGCCGCCCGATGGGATATCACCGAAGAAGATTACTTTAATATGTGCCGCCATAAGACGGCCTGGTATACCGTTATCACTCCGGCTTGGACCGGCGCGCTGATTGCCGGAGCGCCCCGGGCAACGCGAGATATCATCGTCCGTTTTGGGATGGATTTGGGAGTGGCTTTCCAGATTCAGGATGATATCCTGAATCTCGCGGGTGACGTTGATAAATATGGCAAGGAGATTGCCGGCGATCTCTGGGAAGGCAAACGCACTTTGGTGGTCATCGATCTATTGGGCAAATGCTCGTCCGATGAGCGCCGCTATGTGCTTGATACCCTGAACAAACCCCGCGAATCCAAACATCCCGAGGAGATAGGGGAGATTCTAAGGCTGATTAAAAAGCATGAATCTATCAAATACGCCGCCCGGATATCTCAGGCGCTCGCTAAAAACGCGCGCCAGATATTCACCGATTCCATTGATGGCGCTATTATTCCCGAATACCGTAAGATAATATTAAACCTGATTGATTTTATTGTTAACCGGGAATTGTAATTAACCGTCGGGCGGACCCATGTGCCCGCCCAACCTGGAGTAGGTCGGATTCCGAGTCCTTTGGACGAGAAACCCGACATGATTGCTGTGGTAGGTCAAATCCCTGCCTGCCGGCAGGCAGGTCTTCGGAGATTTGACAAATCCGAAAAACAGAACCAGATATGTCATCGCGAGGAGTGAAACAACTAAGCAATCCCCTCGCCCTTGTCCGCCGCGGCGGATAAAACGTCAAATATTTGAAAGATCATGCTGTCTGATAAATCCTCCAAAAAAGCCTTCGTTACCCGGATGTTCGACGACATCTCCGGCAAATACGATTTCCTCAATACCATTCTCTCTCTTGGCCAGGATAACCGTTGGCGAAAAAAAGCCGTTGCCGGTATTTCCCGCAATGGAATCATTATCGATCTTTGTGCCGGCGGGGGAGAGATGGCCCGGCAAATCCTCTCAGATAAAAATTTCAACGGCGAGTTAATTATCACCGATATATCCCAGGGCATGCTCTCACTAATCAAACAAAATATCCCTTCGGAATTTAACGGCAGGTATCATCCCGTAATTTGCGACGCTGAAAAACTTCCTTTTAAAAATGATATCGCCAGCGGAGCCGTTTCGGCCTTTTGCTTGCGAAATCTCTCCGACCTCGATGCCTTTACTGACGAGGTCAGGCGGGTATTAAAATCTGATGGCCTGGCCCGGCATCTCGAAATTGCCCATCCCAATAATAAAATGCTATCGGTTCTGTTCGAATTTTATTTCTACAAACTCTCCCCTTTGATTGCCAGGTTATTTACTTTAAAGTCGTACGCCTACCGCTACCTGCCGGCTTCGCTTAAGAACTTTCCCCCACAGAAAAAAGTAGCTGAGATACTTGGCCGAGGTTGGACCGATACTTCATATCAAAATCTAATGGGCGGCATTGCCGCTATCTATTCGTGTAAGAAGGGCGATACATGAAAAAAATATTTATCAACAAGATTTATATAATATTTATCGCGTCTTTAATTGCGTTTTTCCCGCTAACAATCCAGGCCGGTTCGAAACTCTCTCCAAAGCATGAAAAATCCATCGCCGCCCAATCCGTCATTGATACCGTCCGCCGGGTTATCGACGGTGACACTTTCGAGCTTTCCAGCGGCAAGCACGTCCGCTTGCAGGGAATCGACACTCCTGAAAAGGGGGAACCTTTTGCCAA
>DOTU01000218.1:0-3860 GCA_003520965.1 Candidatus Zixiibacteriota bacterium | reverse complement strand
TGGCTCGCGTCTATCTTTTCCGAGGCAATCAACCCCATAAAAATGAACTTATCGCCGCTCAAACGGAAGCCCGTCGCGCAAAAGTCGGAATATGGTCAATACCCGCCCCGTCTCCCGAGCCCTATTATATTGCCCCTGGAGGCTCATTCCGTTTTCATCGTCCCCTTTGTCCTTTGATTAAAAATATCAATGTTAAAAAGGCCAAACGCTTTACCAACCGCGATGACGCTCTCGATAGGGGCCTCTCTCCCTGCCGAGAATGCAAACCCTAACTCGCAACTCGTAACTCCGAACTATGAACCCCTAACTAATTCCCATTATTGGAAATATGCTATATGGGATTTTCCCCATAATGAATTATGGGATTAAGACTATACTCCCTCATGCCGATAATAATATCGGGGACATTAAAATTGGAGGGATGATTGCCGTCGATTTTGGTTATTGAAGACAAGAGCGCCATGCAACAGATGCTTGCCGCGACACTATTGAGCGAAGGCTATGAAGTTGATCTGGCATCCAGTGGTACCGAGGGTATAGCCCGTGCTCGCGAAAAACACTATGATCTGGTTTTAACCGACCTGAAGCTTCCCGGAGCTGACGGTCTTCAAGTACTTTCCGAGGTAAAAGAAAGCGACCCCGAAGCGTCAGTTATAATAATGACCGCCTATGCTACCGTGGAAAATGCCGTGCAGGCTATTAAACTCGGGGCTTTCGATTTTATCACCAAACCGTTCGATACGGATCGCCTCTCGATTCTTATCAAGCGAGCTCTGGAAAACCGACGTCTCGTTGCTGAAAACATACTCTTGCGCGAGGAGCTTGCTCAAACCATCGGACTTGCAGAGATCATCGGCCGCTCCGAGCGTATGAGGCAGGCTACCGAGTTGGTCCAAAAGGTGGCGCCATCCGATACTACTGTTCTTCTCATGGGAGAATCTGGCACCGGAAAAGAGCTTTTCGCCCGTGCCATTCATCATCTCTCGCCGCGCAAGGACGGCCCCTACGTAACTATCAACTGCGCTGCTATTCCACGTGAGCTTTTGGAAAATGAGCTGTTCGGATCGGAGCGTGGGGCATTCACCTCCAGCGTTGCCCGCAAGATGGGAAAATTCGAAATCGCCGAGCAGGGCACTATCTTCCTCGACGAAGTCGGCGATATGGATATTTCGCTACAGGCCAAGCTCCTCCGAGTTTTGCAGGAGAAAAGGTTCGAGCGTTTGGGCGGCACTAAAACCATCGAAGTTAACGTTAGAGTCATTGCCGCTTCCAATATGGATCTAAGGGAGGCCATAGTCAGGCGTGCTTTCCGCGAGGATCTCTTTTATCGGCTCTCGGTATTTCCTATTACTATCCCACCACTGCGCGATAGGCGTGATGACGTTCCGGCCCTGGCCGATTATTTTATCCAACGTTTCAGTATGGAAATGAAGAAACGACCGGTCAAAATTTCCAGGGAGGCGCTGGCGCTGCTTGATAAATACCACTGGCCTGGTAACGTGCGCGAGCTTGAAAATACTATTGAACGGGCTATTATCTTGTGCGATGGGCGTACCATTACCCCCGATCATCTGGCTATCCGACTGGCCACTTCAAATGAGATCAGGCTTCGCGAAGGCGCTGGGCTCAAAGAGGTTGCGGCCTTCGCCCAGGCTGAAGCGGAAAAATCGCTAATTAAAAGGATTTTAGCTCAAACACGGGGAAATAAAAGGAAAACCGCCGAAATCCTAAAAATCGATTATACTACTCTTTTTGAAAAGCTTAAAAAATACGGTTTACAGCCTTCAAGGGAGGTTTTGGAACCTGAAAATGTTGTAGCTTAAGGTCCTTGCATAGGTTATGGGGGCAAATATTTTGAATAATAGACGTAAAAAAAACTTGACATTCATCGACATTATTTCGTAATATTTCATCGATTGGGCGGGGGGTACTTTAATATCTTTGTTGTGGGTGAGCTTTAGAAAAAAATCACAAGACAATAATTAATAAGGAGGCCTTTAGTAATGAAAAAATTGATACTATGCGCAATCGTCTGCTTGCTGATGGCAGGCGCAGCTTTCGGGCAGGATCCGGGACTGCGGGATAGCGTTATCTTCGAGGGGATGGCAGTTGATTCTGGTGCTGCAGTATTAGTTAGTTGTAGAATCTGGGTGGTATCGGATGACTCAGTAATGATCTATGCCATGCCGTTGACTTGGAATTCTCCATCCGGGACCGTCAATCCCACGTCGCAAACACAGTACTTCCCTCCGCTAACAAGCTGGGATGACCGTTTCGATTCCGTTTGCACTGCCGATCATTTTGTCCGCCAGTTAGGGTTCGCCGATCTTGGCGGCGAGGATAATCCCCCGCTTTTGACTAATGGCGCCAGAGTTAATTGCTGGACGCTGAAATTCAGCATCCCTGCCGGCACCGTACCTCAGTCTATTCCTGTTGACACCATTTATGATCCTGTAAACGGTTCTGCCTTTTTCGGGTTACCTGATGGTCTAACCGCGTTTGCTCCAGTTGTTCGGATGCAATCCCCAATGGTTATCAGGCGTCCAGTTGGAATCGGTGAAGAGCCAATACCCTTTGAGTATGCTCTTAAGCAAAACTACCCCAACCCCTTCAATCCCGAAACTAATATTGAATTCGCCCTGCCGAAAGAGAGCAATGTTTCGCTTGTAGTTTACAACCTCTTGGGCCAAACCGTAAGAACCTTGGTTTCCGGGACAGTTGCTGCTGGCGCTCATACGGCGCATTGGGATGGTAAAAACGAAAACGGAGCTAATGTTCCCTCAGGTATTTATTTCTACAAACTAAATACACCTGAGTTCTTCCAAACCAATAAGATGGTCCTGGTCAGGTAACATTTCCCGAAAAATGGATTTTCTAAGGCAGGCAACAATGTTGCCTGCCTTTTTATTTTTATTTAATGGGGAACCTCTTTGGCTCTAAAAAAGTAAGAAGAATTGGAAACAATAATCCGCAAACTAAACATTCGCCAAGGAGGCCATAATGAAATACGGGTTGCTGCTGGGGATAGCATTAGCAACATGCTTATTTTTACCGGCGACGGGGATAACGCAGACTGCTGACAGTATTATTATCGCCGACGTAAACTTCGCTCCGGGCCAGACTCAGGTTTCGGTCCCGGTCTATTTTGTCACTCATGGGGACGTAACCTACTATAATCTCCCGCTCTTCGTCGAATCCACTGGAGATATTCTTTTTTCAGGACAGCAATTAGCGCCATCTTTGGCGGACTGGGATGATAATTGGCAGGGAATCAAAACCGATCAACGGCACGCAGTGCATCTGGGCTTTGCCGATCTTGGAGGCGATGATAATCCAGTTCTGAATACCGGCGGCGCAAGGGTTATGGCTTTCGAACTTCTGTTTTCGATTGCCGACAATCCCACTACTCAGACCGCAGCTATTTCGTCGGAAATTGATGAGCGAAATGGAGGTCCGGAGTTTGGCCTAAGCGACGGATTAACCAATATCACGCCTGTCGTCATTGGCGGGAGCCTGATATTGGGCGCGACCTCAGTTGCCGAGAATACGCCGTTGCCCACCGATATTTCGCTTGAACAAAACTACCCCAATCCGTTTAATCCAACGACTGAAATCGCTTATGCCTTGCCCGATGCCCGCGAGGTTAACTTAAACGTATTTAATCTGTTGGGCCAAAACATTCGCAATCTTGCATCCGGTACGCAAGAAGCCGGATACCACAAGGTCATTTGGGACGGCAAGGACAATACCGGTCTCACTGTCCCCTCTGGAATTTATTTTTATAAGCTTGCGGCGGGTAGCTTCTCGCAGTCGATGAAAATGGTATTGCTAAAGTAAAAAAACACCACAACCTATTAAGC
>DOTU01000133.1 GCA_003520965.1 Candidatus Zixiibacteriota bacterium | reverse complement strand
AATAAAACATGGCGGGCAATATAACAACCCAAGCACCTTAAGGCAACTCCATTTTTAGGGGGGGATTAAGCGCGTGCAGTCAGATACCCTTACCTGACCGGAAACGGCCATATGCGTCAGGTTCGGGGACCTGACGCCACGGGGAGAGTAATTATTTCAGCAGCACTATTTTGATCGTCTGGCTCTTCTTCCCCGCCTCCAACCGCGCGAAATAGATGCCGGAGGGATAGGCGGAGGCATCCCAAACGAATTGATGGGGACCGGCCGTTTGTGCGCCATCGAAGGGGACCGCCACCCGGCAGCCAAGGATATCATAAATGGTAAGCTTAAAATGGCCGCTTGCCGGTAGAGTGTAACTCATCGTAGTTGTAGGATTGAATGGGTTGGGGTAGTTTTGGGTGAGAGATAATTCAGCGGGCAAGATATTAGGTTCGTCAATACCAACACCTAAATCGGAGTGATAGATCATAAATGAAGAGCCAGCTGCTATATATACATAATCACCATTAACCACCATTCCCGCATTTCCACCCTGAAGGATATACATCGTATCCGATACAATAGTATCCGGATTGCTTATTTCCACCAACTCTAAAACACTAAAATGAGAGAGATATAGGTAATTCCCGACAGCAACTACACCTTCAGTGAATCCACCCATGGATCGACGATGCGAAAGGAATATATTTGAGGGATCGGTAATATCGAAGGCGAATAGATCATAATGATTATTCCAGCCCTGGTGATATATAGCGTTATTACTGACATAGGCGTAGTTGCCCACAATATCCAAGCCACCCGGCCTGCCGCCAAACGCGAAACTGTCCATCAGCGTGGGATTAGCAGGATCGCTAATATTAATAATGGAAATTTTCCCATTACTGAAAGAACTGGAGGTATAAACCTCGGTTACATATGCGTATTGGCCCCTGATTTTTATATTAAGAGCGTCATTCTCAGTTGCATAATATCCACTTGGAACGGGCACGGCCGGATTAGAGATATCATATATGCGCAGGCCCGGATCGTACGAGCTATTGACCATATAGGCATAATTTCCCTGCACTATAATATCGCATGCTCGCCCCGCAATAGCTGATGAAGCAGTAAGAATTGGATTGGTTGGATCGGAAATATTAACGATTTGAAGGCCAGAAGGACTGTTGGCCAGATAGGCATAATTGCCTTGCACGAACACATCCCGCACCCCTCCAGTAGGACGCAATATTCCCGTAATGCTTAGATGAAATGGGTCGGAGATATTAACGATACGAAATCCAGCGTTACCAACAGCAACATAGGCATAATTGCCCGCAACAAAGACATCGACTACTTGAGTGGGAGAGTCATAACTTCCCTCAAACGTTGGGTTGGATGGATCGCTGATATCAACGATATGGAGATCATAATCATAGTCAATTATGTAACATTTATTGCCTACTACCTTTACTTTTTCGGCAATGGATGGAGTAATATAATGCGCTGCCAAAACTGGATTGGAAGGAACGGAAACATTAATTATGTACAAACCTGAATCTGAATCTGTCAGATAAGCATAATTCCCCGCGATTTTGACATCAGTGGCAGAACCCGGCGTGTCAAAACTCGAAACCGCTACAGGGTGAAGAAAATTGGAGAAATTAATAATTCGAAGACCGCTATCATAATCGGCTACAAAGGCCAGATCGCCTATTACGAAAACCGCGTGTGCCCGACCCGGGGTTTCGAAGTAATTGAACTGATACGGATAATCAGGTGTTGATATATCAAGGACTCTTACGCCATAGGTGTCATCGGCAACATAAAGGCGGTTTCCGTAAACGTAGTTGATATATGGGCTGTAAATCCCGCTTATACTTCGCACTAAAACCGGATTCGCTGGATCTAATATATCAATCACATACAGCATGTTATAGACACCAATATAAGCATAGTGACTCACCAATAGAATCGTTTGAGCGTTATTAATGGAATCATATTGCCCAATTAACTGTGGCTGGAATGGATCAGTAATATCAAAAATCTTTAATCCGTCCCCACAGGCAAGATATGCATAATGGTCTGATACTTTGACATCGTTTGCCCCATGTGCGCAAAATGTATGGCTTACAGCTGTTGGCGTGTTGGGAAGACTGATATCAAGAACAACCAAGCCATTATTGAAAGTACAATAGGCGTAATTACCGTCGATATCAACTGCATCAATATATCTCCAAAGGGTTGACGATACAAAATCAAGGCTCTGTGCAGATGAGATGCCAAACATCAGTGTCAGTGCAATTAAAATTCTCTTACCCATAACATCCACCTCTTATTAGCGGTTTGTAAACGGGCAAAGCGAGTTAGATTAAATCGATAATATAATATACAATGGATTATTAAGTTGGCAATAGATTTATGGAAAGTTATTCGTTTTTGATTCAAAACATGAAAAAGAGGTGGCTACCCTTGTCAATGTTAGCCAACTTCCCAATTGACATTACCCCCCTTTGGGTTATCTTTCCTTGATGCAGTAACAATCTTCGGAATAGCGTAAAATAAACCCTTTTTATTGGAAAGATTAAGCCGCCCAAAACGTATAAGAATAAAATGAAAAAGCTTGTCCTTACTCTCCTCGCTCTTGCTCTGATGGCTGTCGTATCCGATGGCCAGATCAAGAAGACCGCAGACCCCTCGGCGGTAACAATCGCCCGTCTCAAATACGACGGTGGCGGCAACTGGTATTGGGGCAATTCGGCAATCCCCAATATGCACAAATTCCTGGCCGACAACACCGCAATCGAGGTCGACGACCATGAGGCGATAGTCACCGCCACCGACCCGGAACTTTTCCGTTACCCGTTTCTGTTTCTGACAGGGCATGGTAATATCAGATTTTCCGACGACGAGGTGACAGCGCTGCGAACTTATCTGGAAAACGGCGGTTTCCTTTTCGCTAATGACAGCTACAGCTTAAACGATGCTTTCCGTCGCGAGATGACCCGGGTCTTTCCTGACAAACAGTTGGTGGAGTTGCCGTTCTCGCATCCGATCTATCATCAGATTTACGATTTCCCCAACGGCCTGCCCAAGATTCACCAGCATGACGGCAAACCGCCACAGGGGTTTGGGATAATTATCGATGGTCGGGTAGCAGTATTCTACGATTATGAATCCGATATTGGCGACGGCTGGGAGGATGCCGAAGTGTACAACGATCCTCCCGAAAAACATCTGGCGGCCCTTCGTATGGGGGCTAATCTGGTAACCTACGCTTTAACCCATTAGAGGTATGGTGCAACAGGATAAATATCTGGGAATCGTGGCCCGACTGCGGGCCATGCAATCTAAAATGGCCATCATCGATGCTGGCGTCGGACTGCTGGCTATTATCAGTATCAAGCTACTTGCCTTTGCGCTATTTGTGGGACTTACACTGGCAATTTGGCCATCAAGCACCGCTCGAATTATTATCGATCTGGTTCTGGTGGCAGGATTATGCATCGCCTTTTATTTCTGGGTAATACAACCATATACTAATCGTCGAAGCTTTCTTACATTGGCCCGGCTTCTGGAAACCAAATACGGTAAGTTTCAATCACGCCTGATTGCGGCGCTTGAGCTTCATGAGTCTGCGCAAAAAAATCGCGAGGGATACTCGCTGGAATTGATTGAAAAAACAATCGATGAGGCTGGCGCGTTTATCGGCGATATTGATACCAATGCAGTCATAGATTACCGTCCGCTAAACCACGCCCTGGGCAGGTTGGCAGTGATGATTGTTGTCATTACGGCAATATTTATTATCAATCCCACCGCATCATTCAATGCCTGGCAGCTTTTCAGCCGTCCCGGCGCAAATCTCGATAAGCCGCCAGAGTTTTCTCTTTCGATAAAACCAGACAGCGGAGAATTTTTCAGAAATACCGACCTTGTTATACAAGCCAAAGCTGACGGTCGCTTACCCCATCATGTAGACCTCTACTACAAATTTGAGGATGGCGCCTGGGCCTCGGAGACAATGGGCAAAGCAGACAGTAACGCTGAGGCGACTTTCGCCTTTACCTTCAAAAAGGTCAAGAGATCGGTTGATATCTACGCCAAATCGGGCGGGGTACAATCGAAAAAAGCCCATCTGGAGGTTGTCGACCCACCGCGGCTGACCGATATCAATCTGACATTCGATTATCCCCAATACGCCGGCTTGCCCGAAGCTCACGGCAGCCCCAACGACGGCAACGTGGCCGCTCTTCGAGGCACCAAGGTGATGATTGAAGCCGGAGCCAATAAGCCAATTTCTGAATGTTACCAGCTTTTCGCCGATTCCAGCAAAGCCCCGCTTAAAGCAGACGGTAAGAATATTACCGGCGGCTTTACAGTAAAGGATAATGGGCGCTATGCGATAATTATGAAAGATGAGGCCGGACGGATCAACCCTGAACCGATCTGGTATGATATCCAGGCGATGGAGGATTACCCTCCAACCATTACCATACAGTTCCCCGGAGCCGATGTCGATCTTGATGAGCATATCACGCTTCCGCTTGAGATAGCCATTACCGATGATTACGGTTTCGATAAGATGAATCTGGTTTACTGGGTTCTCTCTGAAGGGAATCAAACCGAGCCGGTTAAGGAAACGATTAAAATTCCGGATAAAAAATCGCTCGATCAAAAGATTGACTATACCTGGGATATGCAAAGCCTGAATCCATTGCCTGGCGATCTCATCTACTATTATTGTGAAATATCCGATAACGATATCATCTCCGGCCCCAAGTGGACCAAAAGTCGCACCTTCAGCGCCCGTCTGCCGAATCTGGATGAGATATTGGCCGATGTTCAGGGCTCGCAGGATCAACAAATGGAATCTCTCGATGAAGCTCTCAAAAACCAGAAGGATTTGCAGAAACAGATAGAAGATATCGCCCGAGAGATGCAGAAAAACCCGGATGTCAATTATGAGAAAAAACAGGAAGCCCAGAAAGTCCTGGAGAAGCAACAGGATATTGCCAAAAAAATAGATGACCTTTCCAAAGAGATGCAAAGCAATCTCGACAAGCTCGAGAACAACAAGCTAATCGGGGAACAGATAGCCGAAAAGATGCAACAGCTTCAGCAACTTATGGAGGATGTAGCGCCGCCCGAGTTGAAAGAAGCCATGCAAAAGCTGCAGGATGCTCTGCAAAAGATGGACCCTGAGGCGCTAAAGAAAGCCCTGCAACAGTTCCAGATGACATCCGAGCAGCTACTGGAAAATCTCGATCGCGCCCTTTCGCTTCTACAAAAACTGGCCATCGAGCAAAAAATGGATATGCTGGTGCAGATGGCTGAGAAAATCCAAAAAGCCCAGGAAGATATCAACAAAGCAGTCGATGCTGCCAAGGATTCGTCGGAGTTGGCCAAACAGCAGCCGGAAGAGAAAAATAACGCCAGCGATTACAACACGCTAAAAGATCAGTTTAAAGAACTCGAGAAAATGGATGCACAGGAGCAGATGATTCCCGAAAAAGAGAAGACGGATGCTTCTGAGAAAACCAATAATCCCGAGATAAATAAAGATTTCGAGCAGATGAAGCCCAGCCTCTGCAGTGGCGGCCAGAACAGTTGCCAGAACAAAGGTAAAAAGCTTCACAAAGAGCTATCCGAAATGGCCGACGCCTTGAAGCAGGCGCAACAGGCTATGCAGAAAAAGCAAAAGAAAGATATTGCCAAAAAGATGCAGAAAGCGGCTGAGGATCTTCTCTATCTTTCTGATCGCCAGGAAAGCCTGCTTGATTCCACCAGGATAAATCAGAGTACCGGTGACGGGTTACGGCGAATGGCCTCGAACCAGATGCAGGTAGGAGCGGCATCAGCGCGGGTAGCCGATATGATCTCTGATCTTTCCAAGGAAACGATATTTGTTAATATGGCACTTATGCGGCTTCTGGGCCAAACTCTGGCGGATATGAATAGCGCTACTGGAAATCTGGATAAACGGTATTCACCGGGGGCGCTTAAAAGTCAGCAATCGGCTATGTCGGACCTTAATAAAACGGTCTATCTCCTGCTTGAAGCGCGTGAAAGCGCCATGAATTCAGGCTCCGGCTCGGGTATGCAAGAGATGATGGAACAAATGCAAAAAATGTCGCAAATGCAGGCCGGGATTAACGAAGGAACGGCGATGCAGATGCCCCAGCCGGGGATGTCGATGAGCATGGGCCAACAGCAAGGTATGCAACAACTGGCCGCCCAGCAAGAGGCTCTTCGTCAAAAACTCGAGGAAATGAGCGACCAGCTTGGGAAACAGGGAGATATGATGGGCCGCCTCGATCAACTTGGCGAAGAGATGAAGAAGGTTGTCGATGATATGCAAAGATCCCGGGTTAACCAGGAGACGATAAAACGCCAGGAGGGAATCCTCACCAGGTTGTTGGACGCACAGAAATCTGTCAACCGTCGCGATTTCTCCAAAAAGCGCCAGGCAGAAACAGGTGAGGATGTAGTCAGGAGAAGTCCGGTGCTGCCCGATGATTTGGCGAACGGTCGGAGCGACCTTTCCGAGATGATCAAAAAGGCGCTTGAGGAGCAGTACCCCAGGCAGTACGACAGGCTGATTAAGGCCTACTTCAAATCGTTCCAAAGCCAGGAGATTTCAATTGAAAAGTAGCGTGTTTACTATTTTCATTATTTTGATATTAGCAGCATCCGGGCAAGCCCAGGTTCAGATAACGCCCAGCATTACCACGCCCGCCTTAGATCCGTTAGGAAATGAGTTAGGTATTGTAAATAATCTGCTGCAAATGGGAGAGATTACGCGAGCAATTGCCTATCTGGATCGCCTGTTAGCTACCTACGGAAACGATTCCCGAATCAGGGCCTTTTACAAAGTTGCCTATAAAGAAGGTAAACTTTATTCAAATCTGGAAAAACTTTTAAAAACTGATCTGAGCAATGATCCGCAGAATCCCTATATTCTCACCGAGCTTGGTGAGGCGAAATTTTTGCAAAACGACGAGACCGCCGCCGATTCTCTATGGAATTTAGCGATAAAATTCGGCCACACCGATGAGAACGTTTACCGGGTCGTAGCCGATAATATGATGCAATACGGCCTATACCCTTTAGCAGTTGAAATATACTTAAAAGGACGACAAAACCTGGGAAAACCCGCCCTTTTTTCAATAGAGTTAGGCAATCTCTTTGAAACCGAACGCGATTATCCCAAGGCAATCGATGAATTCCTCACACAATTATTGGAGGAGCCATCCCAGCTTGGCTTTGTTACTACCAAGATTCGGGGCTATATCGAAGATAGTGAAGATCCCCAGCAGATTGTCGATGTGGTCTTAGCGAAAATGAAGGAGAATCCCAACCGATTAGAACTTTATGAAGTGTTGGGCGATCTTTATATCAAGCAAAATCAAATGGATAAGGCCCTGGAGTGTTACAAGACGATCGGTACCAAACAAAATGATGACGGCGGAGCGCTCATCAAATTTGCGATGCGCTCGTACGATTCGAAGGCTTACACCGCCGCCATTGGCGCTGTTGATGAATACCTGAAGGTTACTAAAAAAGGGACGGCTAAGGAGATCGGTTTTTTAATCAAGGCCAAATCGCTTGCCGCAATGGGACAGATTGACCCTGCAATCTCTGAGTTTGGGCTGTTAGCATCGGATGCAGCCGATAATCGTATTAAGGACGAAGCCGGATTCCAGCTTGGGCTGCTTTATGCGCAATATAAAAACAATTGCGACTCAGCTTTGATTGCCTGGGGAAAAATGCAAAAGAACACCAGTGAGCCGACGATTCAAAACCGCACCTGGATTGAGATGGCAGTTTGCGATCTGAAAACGAGTAATTTAGCCGCCTGTGAAACTCTGCTTAAGCAGGTAACTTCCAGCGGCACAGCCGACAGTAGTATGGAGAAGGCCTATTTTTTGCTCGGTGAACTGGCGCTTTATAAGGAAAATTTCACCGATGCTGGAGATATTTTCAAGAAACTTGTAAAGCAGTTTCCGCAGGGAGACTATACCAATGACGCCCTTATCAGGTTTGATGTTATCTCGTTATGTGGTGACAAGGACTCCAATAAAAAGCTCCTCTCGCTTTTCGGGCAAGCCATGAAAGCCCAGGACATGGGACGGCCCCTCGAGGCAGCCGCCATACTTTCGGATTCTATTATGGGCGGCTCCGATATAGCCGAGCAGGCCGCGTTTTATGCTGCAACCGCTTACGCTTCCGGTGGCAGCCACGAAAACGCCATAAAAGCGTTTAGTGGATATATAGAAAAATTTCCCGATGGATTATATATTGACCGCACTTATTTGGGGCTTGGGGATCTTTATATGCAAGACGCCGCTACTTATAGCAGCGCCAAAACAGCATACGATAAAATACTGGAAGCCTTTCCCAACGGGCCGGTCACCGAAATCGCCCGTCAAAGGCTTGTTCAACTAAGTGCTCCGGGGAAAATCGGTTAACGCACAGCTTCTTTTTCGCGAGCTACCGGCTTTTGAGCGGCTTTAACCTTAGAAAGTTCCCCTTCGAGCTCCTCAACCTTGGCAATTAACCCTTCCACCCGTTTGATCTTCATCTTCATGTATGTCCTGACCAGAAGTCCCAAAGCTACCAACATGAAAACTACGGAATTTACTCGACGGAAGATCTCTCCATAATTGAAAATAGTATCCAGGAAAGCCATTACTCCTAAACCAAATAGAATCGTGCACCATGCAAGCATAAATCCTCCATATTTTTAGTCTAACTACTATGTCGACACCCCGGGAACCTTTCTTAATCCTATGAATTTAAAATTGACAAACCTGAGCCAGGGGACTATTTTAAGAGGTTGATTTATAAGGAGGTGCGCGATTAATCAAGTTGATAGCAAAGATAGGGTTGTAAGGTACGTTGGAATCCTTGCCGGGGCATTAAGCTTCATTATTCCATTTATTATTTTTTTTAAGACCATGGCGCCAACCCTTTCGTTTTGGGATTGTGGCGAATTTATTGCCTGCGCCAAAACGCTGGGAATCCCCCATCCGCCAGGCACTCCATTTTTCGTAGTTTTGGGCAGACTTTTTATCATGCTGGGCATGTTTAAAAATATCGCCATGCGAACCAATTTTATCTCCGTTCTCTCCTCGTCATTTACGATCCTGGTTTGCTACTTTACTGTACTGCGTGTTTCTCAACGATTGCCGTTTACCTCCACCGGCACTCCCTGGCTGGGCCAGATTGGCATCAGAATCGGAGCCTTGTCGTCGTCGCTGCTTCTGGCATTTTCAAGCACCTATTGGTTCAACGCGGTAGAAACTGAGGTTTACGGGCTGGCCATGCTTCTGATGATGCTTATGATCTATCTGGCCATCAAGTGGGCCGACGATAAGGAAAAGGACGGTTCCGATAAGACCCTTATTCTTCTCACTTACCTGCTTTTCCTGTCGGTTAGTATCCACTTAACCACTTTCCTGATTGTTCCTGCCCTTTTTATCTATTTTATCATCGTCGACCGGGATAAGCTTAAAGATCCCCTTTTCTGGTTTACCTGGGCGGTCTTTTTCTCACTCGCAGTCCCTTTTTATTTCCTGATTGGTATGGCGATCTACTGGGTGGATGATAAATCGTACTGGATTTGGGCTTCCCTTATGATTCTCGGCGCTGTGTACAGCGGCTACATGGCTTATCGTCTGAGGGCCAGTGGTGGGCGCACCATCCGGGTCAATTACCGCCTGGCTTGCATACTCTTTACAGTGGGAATTTTAGGCTATTCGACACATCTATATATTCCAATCCGATCTACTCTGCATCCAGCAATCAACGAGAATGATCCTTCGAGCTTCGATCGCTTTGAATCTTATATCGAACGTAAACAATATGGTCAGGAATCGATGATCAGCCGCATGCTCTATCGCCGCGGCGCCCTTTCGCATCAATTTGGGCGATACCAGAACATGGGAATGGGCGGTTATCTGTTGGGCCAGTATACATCGATCACCTCCACCGGTCATACTGATGACGGAAAGGGTGAAACCTTCGGCTTCACCCTGAATATGATCATCTTTGGACTCGGGATATTTGGCACTCTGGCGACTCTCTATTTTGCCATGAAACGGCAAAAGATGCATCCCATGGTTCTGATTTTAATGATTTTTTTTATAAGTACAGTATTGCTATGCCTGTACCTGAATTTCTCTGATGGCACCAAACCTGATCCCAATAGTACGGGTGAGCTTATTCCTTTGGAGGTAAGAGAGCGAGATTATTTCTATACTCCGGCTTTTGTAATCTTTGCCACCATGATTGGAGTTGGAATGGCAGCCTTGATGTATTTATTGGGCGATGGCTTGAAATATACCAAGGATAATAGGGATAATCTCTTCAGATATCTTGCTTTTGGGACTGTTGGCATACTACTTCTTCTCATGCCGTTAAATCCCGCCTTTGCGAATTACCGGGGTCATGACCGTTCCAAAGACTATGCCCCGGCTGACTATGCCTACAACATATTGCAATCGTGCAAACCCAACAGTATCATCTTTACCAACGGTGACAACGATACCTTCCCACTCTGGTATCTGCAGGAAGTTGAACGAGTGCGCAACGATGTACGCGTTGTCAATTTGAGCTTGCTTAACACCGATTGGTATATCCTGCAGCTTAAGCACCAGATGGGCATTAAGATGAGCCTTGAAGATGACCAGATTCGCTGGATACCAGCCGCCCGGCGCGGTTCGATTATTTATTATCGTCCCGCCAAAAAGTTCAATGATACTATCCGTAAGCAAGTGCGTTACCTGACCGCCGAGCAGGATCAGCGTACCGGCCAGATCATCCGGGTGCAAGATCAGATGATCGAACAAATCGCCATCGCCAATATCAATGATGTCCCCATCTATTTCTCCAGTTCGGTGCCAAATTCCAACCGCTGGACGCTCGATAGCCGCCTTATCCGCCAGGGAATCGTCCTGCTGGTTGATCCCGACACATCCAAACCGCGCATAGACCTGCCGATTGCCGATTCACTTGTAACCAAGGTTTATCGTTACACCGGCTTTGATGATATCAACAGCTACCGGGATGAGAACAACGTTGGCTTGACAACCACCTTCCCGGAAAGATTCTCCGAGCTTTCCGATGCCTATAAATCCGTTGGCGATACGACCAGGGCTATTGCCGTGCTTAGGATGGCTATAAATAGGATTCCCTACTACCATCAAAACTATATGGATTTGGAGGATATCTACGCTCTGAAGGGCGACACGGTTAGAGCCGATTCGATAAAAGTGCTCGGCGAGAAAAACCTAAAGGCTGCCTGCGATGCCTGGCCTGGGATCATATTGTATCACCAGTTTTTGGGAGTATTCTACTATCACAACAATATGCTACCTCAGGCGCTGGAGCGTTACCGGATTGCCTACAAGCTTCAGCCGGACAACAGTATCGCCTTCAGGCTTTATCGCGACCTCTCCGCCCGTATGGGTAATATGCAGTTGGCTCAATCGTTAATGATAGACTGGACCCATCGTCATCCCGAAGATATGGAAATCCAAAACCAACTTAATCGGATGAGATAGCAGTTTAGCAAATAAGGATAAATTGTATTCCGCCAGGTCATAATTGCGATGACCTGGCGGTTTTATTTGGTATGAATATTAATAATTTGCATTCCCACATTACAGGTAATGATTGGTTCCGCTGAATAACAACAAATTCCCTGCTGACAAGAAATTAATTTGACAGATACACATCGATGCTCTTATGAATCAATTATGGAAATCGATGTCAATCAGACCATACTCATCGTGGTGGGCGTAGATATTGAACCGGAGGAGGCTGATCGGCCGCTGGCTTATAAGCTAAAATCGGTCATCGAGGCTTCTCCCCGATTCGGGGGGCATCCTTTCAGAAAATGCATTGTTATCTCCGATGCCTTATACGAACATGATAAGCTGATCCAGGTTTGCCCGACTATCGCCATCGGGGGACCGGGAGTTAACGCCGTAGCCGGAGTGCTTGTGGAAAAACTTCCGGTTTATCTTTCCAAAAACAACAGATATTTTATCCAACTCGATAAGGATTTTATCGACCAAAAGATTTCCATCTGGGGTATGGATAGGGATTCAACCGCTGAATCGATTGAGATGTTTATCGCCAACGGTATTTTGGATGATTTCCTGAAGACCATTTGGGGATGATTTTAGTTGATTAAAATACCCGAACCCACCGAGCGAATCCGCGGCGAATTTACCAGTTGTAACCCAAATCCAGATAAAAAAGATCGAGCCCTTTGTTGGTTCGTCCATACCAGGCTTCTAATGGTCCAACTGGAGTCTTAATTCCCACACCAACCCCTCCGCCATGCACAAGTCTCGAGAGGCGAACCCGTTCGAGGTTTTCCCAGACATTACCAGCATTGTAGCGGGTAAGAACGTAATAGCGATTACCAATTCGCTGCCGCAGCTCAAGCGATCCCAGTACCATCTTATCGCCCAGATACTCATCCTGGTGAAGCCCAAGGAAATTATCCAGCCCGCCAAGCGAAAACTCATCAAAATAGGGCATAAAATCGCTTGAGGTTCCCAACGCAATTCTGGGGTGGATATTCAGCCGCGTGGTAAGTTTGTAGTATGCCTCAAGAGAGGTCTCAAAACGGCTGTATCCTGATTTTTGGTTATGAATATCGGCGGCAAATTGAACGTTAAAATAGTGGTATTTCCCCGTTTGAGGAAAGCAAATCGCATCACGAGTATCGACAATAGATTCAAAACCAATACTGAGTTTGGTAAATTTCCGTTTTATCTTACCGGGCTCTTGCCAATTAATCTGCCGCAATTGCCCCACGATTGAGATCATGCCCAATTGCGGAAACTGCCGTCCGGGAGCAAGTTTACCGCCGTAGGAAATTTGCTTGGTATAGCCATCATATTTATGGGCTAAATAGCGGTTACGCTTTAACTCGCTGTAATCGATAGAAGCGATATTGGTAAACAGGGTTTTAAAAATGCGATCAGTCCGAAAATTTAGCGCAACAGATCTTTTTTTCTCGCTGATATTGGTGGAAAAATACATCTCCTGGCCGCCGCCAAAGACATTCCCGACCACAAAATCGAGGAAAACCTGGGCGTTATACTCCAAATCATAACGTCCACCGCCGCGAATATAATTGTATGGCTTTTCGCTAACTTTGATCACCAGTGTAATTCCGGTGCTATCGGGGACAGCCACCATTTTGGCTGTTTCAAAAAGACCGGTGCCGAAGATTTCATCGACCGCCTTCTCACCCTTATCTTGCTTGAAAACCTCGCCCTTCTTAAAAGGTAGATGACGGGATATCACCCATCTTCGCGTCTTCTTATTCCCCTCGATTTTGATCTGATTTATCCGGCCTTCATCAACATTAAAAACTAATACACCCGTCAGAGAATCAAACCCGGCGGTTACCCTTGTAAGCGTATAACCTGATTTCAGATAGTAGCTCTCAATCGCATGTTTATCCTGCTCCAGTAAAACGGTATTAAGAACCGCCCCTGCGCGACTGCTAATAAGCTTGCCCAATTCCAGCGGCGAATAAATCGCTGAACCATGAAAAGTAATTAATTTAACCCGGGGATAATCAATTAGATAATAATCGAGCCTGGCGCCTGCCGAATCATTTACAATCTCCGCCCAGGCCTGTGCCAAATAGCCAGACGAGCAAGCCCG
>DOTU01000186.1:1943-3324 GCA_003520965.1 Candidatus Zixiibacteriota bacterium | reverse complement strand
TGGTAAGGGTCAGAGTATCGCCGTCGATTGTAATAATCTCCGAGCCTGTTTTCCAGCCGGGCACATTGATATCGAGACGGTTGCCCGAAACAAAAAATGTGCCTGTTGCGGAATTGCCGGCCTGGAAATTAACCTTGACGGTGCCATCGGCTGAAAATATTACGGTATTGATATCGCCATTGGTCAGGTTCTGCTGCCAATTACCGAATAAGTAATAATCATAATCACCAAAGTAGGATCCACCGTAGGACCCATAGCCACCCTCATGTCCGCCGGTAATGCCCTCGGGATCATTCCCAATCATTTGACCGCAGCCCGAAAGGAACAGTGCCATTACTAAGATGGTAAACGCATATTTCATCTTTACGCCTCCTGTATTTACTTAAAATTTATAAATGACGGCTAAACGATTCGCCAACGAATTGGTTTCTCCGCTGATGAAGTTCGGCCCATCGAAAAAGATGCCTTCATTGATGGCCGCGTCGCAAGTGAAGTCTCCAAAATTGAAACCCAGACCGAATGATACGTTGTATTGCGTTCCACGCTCAGTTGTTTCCTCGGCGGGATTTCCGGTTGATTCATCCTTGGTTTTAAAAACCTGCCAAACCTGGGCGGCTCCCAACCTACCGGTCAGCCAGGGACGAATTTTTGACTCTAATCCCATATAAAGACCGGGTAAGGTGGTACGGCTAATTGTGGTGGTGGCGGTGGACGATGGTGTTCCGCCGCTGGTATACTTATCCTTAGATTGTTCCAAACCAAAAAGTTCGACCGCGCCAACTAAAAGGCTGTTTTCATTAAGCTGATGATTTACTCCGACTCCGAGTCCGAGATTCAAATCAGAAAACTCTTCTTCGGGCGACCCGGTCACCGATATTTTATCGGTAATTTTACGCGTATTGAAAGCAATCAGCGGTACCAGTTTTGTCGGACCTTCGCCATGGAACATACGGCCAATTGCGCCGAAACCGAAACCGCTCCAGGTTTCGTTTTCGCCCGATAACTCAACTTTAGCGTGTGGAAGTTCGACAAATGCCCCAATATCCATCTTATCACTGGAGACGCCGGCCGCAAATTGAATATACCTGGCCGATTCTTTTAGTTCAGGTGATTCAGCAAGTGAATCGCGCTTATAGCTATCCATACCCAGGGAAAGCTTGAACCCCAGATCAAATTGACTCATCTGGGTTCCATAGAATACATCCGTAGTTTGGTCCACTCTGACGTCTTCCAAGACATCTGCCGAAACGATAAACGGCAGCGGACGATTGAGATAAACGCCTACCACAGAATAGTCACCTATGGGGTAATTAACGCCAACCGTGTAGGAGTTGTCATTTTCTTTTGAACGAAATTCACCGTAAACCTGTCCGGAATAAGA
>DOTU01000186.1:0-1624 GCA_003520965.1 Candidatus Zixiibacteriota bacterium | reverse complement strand
CCAACGCCTCCCATTGATCCAACTCTAACCTCGGTGGCAACCGCTGTTGAAAAGATAGCAGCCAGAGCCAACATGGTTAAGGTCAAAATGAAAATGCCTCTCTTTGTCATTGATACTGTCTCCTTTAAAGTTAAAAATGCTACTATGACTACCACTACAGAATACTACTTGTGGAAATAGTTCCTACCCACCTCCTTTGATCCCCCTCAGATAGATTTCAACAGATACTAATATTAATCGAAAAACAGAAAACAAAGCTCATTTATATAATCATAAGCGTAAGTAATTCAATATAATGGCATCCCCTCCATAAAAGCGAAAGGCGCGCCCCACCGAGCCTAACGCAAAACTGTGAAATATTTTAACTCTTTAGTATATATGTCAAGCTATTTTTTGGTTTACATAATATTTTTTGCCCGTTATACGCATCCGGTAGGTTTCGCCAGACCGGCTACCTTGCATGCGCCTTTGGCTGGACCGGCAGGAAAAAGCTCATAAATTTGGGCCAGCGATAAACCGGTTTCCTTGCAAAGTTTGCGAACCATCGGAGCGATTCCGTACTGCTGGTAATATTCTCTCAGGTATCGTATTACCTTCCAATGATCCTCGGTAATCTCAGAAATGCCTTCACCTTTAGCTAAAGAGTTAGCCACAGCCTCATTCCAGGAATCCCAATTTATGATAAACCCATCATCGTCTACTTCTATTTTAATTTCGCCGTCCTCAAAAAATGGCATCAAAGCCTCCTTAATTTTCCGCAAATAACAGACCCATCATAGGGTTGTCAAGAAGGATTGCAGGTGAAAACACTTGTAAGAGCACTCTGGTTCCCAGGTGGGGAACTAAAATAACGAGCGGTCTTCTTTAGAATATAATTTTACCGTCTGGGATGGTAATATTGCATCGCCTCGGGAATGAGCTTTTGGATATCATTTATTCTTGTCTGATCTGACGGATGGTCGCTTAAAAAGGCCGGAGGCGCTCCTTTGCTGGCCTGAGCCATACGTTCCCAGAATGCGATTGCGGCATGGGGGTCATAACCTGCCATGGCCATGAATATCAGGCCCAGATGGTCGGCCTCAGACTCCTGGGTGCGGCTGTAAGGGAGAATGAAGCCTAAGGTAGCTCCGGCGCCATAAGCATTCATGAAAAGGGCTTGGGTTTGAGCTGGTTTGTTTTTGAGCGCTACCTCAAGTGCCACGCCACCGAGTTGTGTCAGAATGCCCTGGCTCATACGTTCGTCGCCATGCCTGGCAACGGCATGGGATATCTCATGGCCCAACACAATGGCCATACCGGTATCATTTTTGGTTACGGGCAAGATACCAGTATATACCGCCACCTTACCACCGGGCATACACCAGGCGTTGATGGTGGAATCATCTTTTATCAGGTTAAATTCCCATTGGTAATCCTTGAGCGCGTTGGCTTGACCTTTTTGGGTAAAGTACTGCTGCACGGCGTCGGCGATTCTGATTCCCACCATTTTGATCTTCTGGGAATTAGGACCGTTATCGATCTGGCTAGTTTTAATGACGGTGTCATATTGCGCAAAAGACATCTGGTTGATAGTTGCATCGGGCACTAAAGAAAGTTGTCGTCGTCCGGTGATTGGCACGGTGGC
>DOTU01000102.1:3009-6512 GCA_003520965.1 Candidatus Zixiibacteriota bacterium | reverse complement strand
CGGAATACGGCCAAATTCTCAAATACTTTCTATGTACCGTCATGGAACGCCGGGCTGACCTTCTGGGGCACCTATCATGATCACAAGCTCTGGACATCCGAGGGCGATACGCCCGACAGAGTCTCCAAAATATATGCGCCCAAGTGGATTGTCCTGAATCTAAATTTATATAAGAGAGTTTTCAATCATGTCGAGGGATATTTCCGAGTGGAGAACCTTGCCAACAGTGTCAATGCCACCTACGGATACTGGCCGCCGCGTTCGTATACTGTCGGTTTAAGATTAAATCTATTTAACGGGGCCGGTAGCGGCCAGTCGAATAAAATCGATCAATAAGGAGCAATGAATGAAGCTGCGAATCACTTTTATCTTACCGGCGATTGTCGCCGCATTGTTTGCCTGGGGTTGCTCTGATAACAAACCAACCAGCAACAACCCCGACCCGAATGATACTACGGGCACCTCAACTACCGCCTGGAATAGCGACGGATACTGGGAAACAACCCTTAACGCCACCAGTTCGGCGCAGTATGAATATTACGGTTTTGCCCAGAAGGATACTATTACCCTTACAGCCGGGCAAGCCGCAAGCGATACGACCTGGAATATCGCCTTTAAACGTTCCGGAATTATTTTAAATGGCGGAGCTTCCGGCCCCGGTCATGTCGAGGCAATCGATCTCGCATCTATCGGTAATGCCGATTCGACAGATTTTGCTTCATTTATCAGCCCTAGCTCATTGCCCGAATCGTCATGGACCCGTGATTCCTATAGTCTGGTAATCGACGAGTGGTATTCTTATAACCCAAATAATCATATGCTCAATCCTACTCGTTATATCTATATCATGAAAGACGCCCTGGGCAATTACGTGAAATTCCAGATTCATGAAATGGAAAATCCTGGTATGCCTCCGAATATGGGAACGATAACCTTGCTTTACAAATATTCCGGAAGCTCCCCTATATTTTCCGGCCTTCCAGATACACTTACATTCGATGCCAGTAGCGGGACAGCATATATCGATTTCTCCACAGGTGCGGTTTCTCATCCCGCCGACCCCACAGCCTCAACCGATTGGGATCTTGAATTCACCAATTACGATATCCATCAGAACGCGACCGTTTTTGGAATAGGCGCTTGCGGCACATACGAAGTCTGGCAAGATCAAGTCGATCCTACGGATTTCTCTGAGACGGGAACTGCTCCCACGGCTCCACAGGCTTATTTTGCCGATGCCCTTGGTTCGGTTATGGCTGACTGGTACAATTACGATGGTGACACGCATATTTTGACATCGAAAAATCATGTTTACGCCATTCGTTCCGGCAGCCACATCTATAAATTACAGATCATTTCTTACTATAAAGATATCGGCGGGAGCCCGGTTTCGGGATGGTTTACGTTCCGTTGGGCAGAATTCAATTAAGGAAAGTTAAAACACTCAGGGGTGCACCACAACACAACAGGGCCGGCGTAAGTTTTCACCGGCCTTTTGATTTAGTACTGTGTAATGAGTACTGAGTGCTGAGCAAAAAAAGAGTCATGCGCTGTAAATTGTGCGTTAGATGAAAAAATATGAGGCGAAAATCCTATAAGATAGATTTTACAACTGGATAATTCCATTAGGACAAAAACCCTAGCACTGCCCGGTTGAACTCCTCCGGCGCTTCGAGATTCACCATGTGCCCCGCCTCTTCGATAATAACCAGCTTCGAATCGGGGATTGCGCCTGCCAGATGATGCGAGGCATCGATAAATTTCAGATCGTTTGAGCCTGCGATAATCAGCGTCTTCTGACGAATTTTTTCCAAACGCGAGCGCCAATCGATATTCGATATTGTGTTCAAACGGCTACGCAGCATACATAAAAGATAATCGCGCCGATGGCGAGAGATTATCTGCTCCCAGAGCGGTAAGATTGCTGGATTTTTCTCGAACATCCCCTCCACCAGCGGCCCGGTGCGAAAGCTTATCGATTCCAGCCAGGCATCAATCCCGCCGATCTCAAGCGCGGCCAGCTCTCGCTCTTGAAGTCTGGTTTCGCCCGGAGATTTAGGCCGTCCGGAAGACGGCAGAATCGATGAAACCAAAATCAGGCGGGTAACAATATCCGGTATCTCGCAGGCTAATCTCACCGCCACCGGCCCGCTCATGGAAAAACCCAGAACAGCGACATCGGCCAACCCCAGCGTTTCGATAACCCCCTTAACGTCGTTGGCCATATCTGCCCCCGACCAGCATTTCCCACAAGAGGATTTACCAAAGCCACGCAGATCAATTGTTATCAGTTTATAATTTTCGGAAAACGCCTGTCTCTGTAACTCCCACATCAGACCATTCAAGGCATAACCATGCAAAAGAACCAGCGGACGAATCCCCTGGCCCTCGATTTCGTAGTAAATAGCCGCGTTCTCCGAATTATAAAATGGCATTAGAATTGCTCTGATGATTCGTTTTGATCGGGAATTATATCGCTGATAGCTTTCCTGATTATCTCCCAGGAAAATCCGCGGCTACGCAGAAAATTTATCACTTTTAGCCTGGCTTTCTCGGACGGAAAATGCTTAACGCTCTTGTACTTTTTCTTCGCCATCGCCTTTACTGCGGCAACCTCATCGAAGCCTGAAAATTCAGTCTCGATAGCCTTATCGGAGAATTCATCGGCTATCCCCTTTTCGCGAAGCTTGCTCTTAAGATAGAGTTTCGATTTTGGACCGCGGGCCAATTGGGTACGCACAAAGCTTGCCGCGAACTTGGCGTCGTCGATAAAGCCATAATGCTTGAGCTGATAGATAACATCGTCGCGGGCGGCCCCAGGCCTGCCTTCCTCGGTCAGCTTGCGGCGAAGATCCCTTTCGGAAACCATCCGACGCGAAAGAACGGCCATCGCTTTAGCTTTAAGCCAGGCGATATCGGCCTCGGTTTTTATCTTTCGAAACAACTGCTCGGTGAGTTCGTCTCCCACTTTCAAGGAATGGCGAAAAACCGTTTCACCATCAACGAGAAAAGGTGGTTTGCCCTCAACTCCGAGTTCAAACCACCCTTTGGGCTTTGTCGATTCGAGGCTTGTAATAATGAAATTATCCACCTCTAGATCACTTTTACTTTTTCGCCTTATCTTTAGGTTTTGGAGCTTCTTCCTCCGCCGGGGCCATATCCGGGGCCTTGGGGGCATGGTCGATTCCCAGTTTCTTGCGAATCTGTCCCTCGATCGATTTCATAATCTGTGGATTTTCCATCATATAAATTTTGGAGTTATCTCTTCCCTGGCCCAACCTCTCTTCTCCGAATGAGTACCAGGTACCGGATTTTTCGAGAATACCATGCTGCGCTCCTAGATCAACGATCTCTCCCTCGCGAGAGATTCCCTTACCGTAGATAATATCAAACTCGGCCTCACGGAATGGCGGGGCTACCTTGTTTTTCACTACTCTTACCCGCGTGCGTGAGCCAGTGATATCGGTGCCGTCCTTAAGCGAGGCAATCTTTCTGATATCCAA
>DOTU01000102.1:0-2678 GCA_003520965.1 Candidatus Zixiibacteriota bacterium | reverse complement strand
ATCTTCATCCTGATTTGATTGATGAAAATGACACAGGTTTTCGATTTGGAAATTGTACCGGTCAGTTTTCTGAGCGCCTGCGACATCAATCGCGCCTGCAAGCCCATGTGGGATTCACCCATCTCCCCTTCGATTTCCGCTTTGGGGGTCAAGGCCGCCACCGAATCGATAACCACAATATCGATAGCGCCTGAACGAACCAGGGTTTCCGTGATATCAAGCGCCTGTTCGCCGGTGTCCGGCTGGCTTACCAGAAGGTTGTCGGTATCGACACCAAGTGCCTTGGCATAAATCGGGTCCATGGCATGTTCAGCGTCAATGAAGGCGCCCACACCGCCAAGTTTCTGGGCTTCAGCCAATATATGAAGCGCCAACGTAGTCTTGCCCGATGATTCCGGCCCGAAAATTTCCACCACTCGTCCACGGGGAACACCACCAATTCCAAGAGCAACATCAAGGCCAAGAGAGCCGGTTGGAATGGATGGGATACGGGCGGCCGGCTCGCCGTCCCCCAAACGCATAATTGATCCCTTACCGAATTGCCGCTCTATCGAGGAAACTGCGGTTTCCAGGGCTTTCTTCTTTTGCTGTAAATTGTCAGCCATTTCTATCCTCTTTTATCAAATTAAAATTTATTATTCTAAATAATATTATCATATACTGTTCAAATGTGCAAGGCCTTTTTGGCTCTTTTAAGACATTATTTCAATACCAAAAGCCAAATATACGACATTTATTACTTTCTGAAACCGCAGCCGTTCCGTCATAACTCGTTGTCTAACTGGCCGTTACACTGGCACGGCAATCTCTTTTCGCCTCCTCGGGAATCATTCTTAAGGCCAAAACCACCAATAGTGGAATTATGACAAGATCGTCAAGATGGCCTAAAACGGGAATAAAATCCGGTATTAAATCAATGGGCATTAGAAGGTATCCCAACGCCACCCAGAGAAGGATTTTAGCCGCTTTAGGAGTCCTCCTGTCCTTGATTAGTAGACGATAATACGATATCTCGCGTTTGATAGTAACGCCAAACGATCTCAATTTATCAAGCATAATAATCCGAAAAGAACAATAAGTCTAACTTAAGAAGCTCTTAAAGGCGCACAGTTTCCAGGCGGGTGTACCTGGGGCCGGCCGGAAGAAGCTCCGACTTAAATATGACGACTTCGCCCACTTCAAATAGAGGAGAATCAAAAGCCATCGATTCAATTTGAGAGACAAGTTTTTCGTGCCCCTTGGGAAATTTGACCCGTCCAATGGTTAGATGGCAGGAAAACGGCTTATCGGCCTCCCCGAAACCGAGCTTGATACATGATTTTTCTACGATATGTGCAAGTTCTGCCATCAGTTCGCAACCCTCGCCACCTCCGATCCAGATGATCCGAGCCCGCTTGAGATTAGGAAAAGCGCCGACACCGGAAAGGGCAATAGGAAATTCTCTGAATCCAGCCAGATTTGTCGACAGCTCTGCCGCCAGATCGCTAATAGAATTTCTGGGGATATCGCCCAGGAATCTTAAGGTGAGATGAAGGTTGGCCGCTCTTACCCAACGGATATCGGGCGCGTAAGAACGAAGCTCAATGATGAGCTTGTCGAGCTCCATTTTGATCTCTTGGGGAATGTCGACCGCAATAAATGTCCTGATATTTTCCATGTCCTCTCCCACGTTAGAGGCATCAATACATTTCCACCCTAAATATACTTCATGGGCGACTATGGACAAGTAAAAAAACTCGCCGAGGAAAAAATATGAGTGGCTATAAAAGCTTCTATCTGCCGTTATTATAGATTACAAATCCAAATTCGCCGCGCAAGAGAAGCGTCTTTCCGTTGTCATATAGACGGCAATCCTCAAAAGCATAAGGAAAGTCAATCCCGCTCCACGATCGTATTACCGTGTTTACCTGTGCGATCTCGCTTCCGTTGTAGAGCGTTACCATGGAGCCGTCGCTGGAAATCGCGGCATCGCTCCAGTGGTATTCCGGAATCGGCAGAGCTGGTTTATAGGACGCTTGCACTTTAGCTGACGAGAATATCTCCGGCCCCAGTTCTCTCGGTACATAAACAAAATAATCGCTGCCCGAAGCAAATTCAACCGTCTTTGGATTATCAAGACTGATAAGATTGCGCCCCAGAGGATCGAAAATCAGAAATGGGCTGGAGCTGTTTTCGCACTCCTCCTTAATGCCCAGGTATTTACCGTTTTCGCTACATTGTGGAGCAAATCCGAGCGGACAGTCTAGTGTATCTCTGAAAAGCTCATTGAGCTTGGTGTCATAACCGTAAAGAATTGGCCGTTCATTGTCTTCCGGAATCTTGTATCTGTTAACAATTGCATAAAACCCGGTTTCGTCCGGCGTCGCGGCTACATAAATATCGCCGTCTTCATAATTGTCGATATTTAAATATTGTTTTGATGATAACACTTTACCGTCGAATGTTGTCAGCGACACCTGGCCCAACCCTCCCCGGATGAAAGCCTTCTGGTTTTCGAGCGGGATCCCCAGGTTGGATGCTCTCGCAGTGGTACTATCTTCTTTCGATATGATTACCTTGCCATCGAAACTATACAGGCGATGAAAGCCCCCATGCGTACCGCTTCCATATAACCCAAAAAGGTAAATATATTCGCCGTGTACTGATTCGGTTACTTTAAGCTCTTTTGATTCCGGGAA
>DOTU01000292.1:1898-3258 GCA_003520965.1 Candidatus Zixiibacteriota bacterium | reverse complement strand
CATATAAACCATTGCCCCTGGAAATCGAACTCGATCAACTTAAGCTTACCCAGAACGTAACTTTGCTATCAATTGGAAATGGACGTGCTTCCGGCGGAGGATTCTATTTAACTCCTCAGGCAATATTCGACGATGGCCTTTTTGATATCTGCCTGATGGAGTATTTCCCAAAATCGAAGATATTCACAGTCCTACCGCGGGCAATCAAAGGAACCCATGTCAGGCTTGATGGCGTAAGAATTTATAGAAGCAAGCGAATCGTGATCAGATCAGCTGAAGGGTTTCCGGTGCATATTGATGGTGAGCCGCAACCGGAACTATTGGAAAAATTTGAAATCACGGTAGACAGGCGAAAGCTTAGAGTTTCAATCGCCGAAGAAAACGCATGAAAAGCAAAGTTTCCATCATTGGTATTGCTTTGGCATTGGTAATACTATTCTCAGTGGTCTCATACGGCCAGCGAGCCGATACCCTGCATACAAGGAAGGTGAATCCTACCGGCGCACTTTTTAGATCGGCGTTTGTTCCAGGATGGGGACAGTATTATAACCGGAAATATATAAAGAGCGCTATTTTCGCCGGTGGCGAGGGTTACCTGATCTATGGAATAGCCAAATATTGGAGAGAGGCAAGACATCACCGCTCAAATTTCGAGCAATCAACAGATCGAAGTTATCAAACCATAGAGTTTCTTAAATACTCCGACGCGCGCGATATGCGCAATATCAGAATCTGGATTTTGGCAGCATCAATTTTCTATTCCATGTTTGATGCCTATGTCGATGCCCAGTTATCCGATTTCAACCAAACCGACAAAGCCTACCAGGTTTATGTAGCTCCCACCTCCGATGCCGGTCTCCAGCTTGTATTAAACTTTAAGATAAGATGAATATCGTCGGAATATCCGGGAGCGCCACTGGTGGCTCCTCGACAGACTTATTGATAAGCGCGGCGCTTGAGGGGGCAACCGCCTCGCATGTGGCGACCCATCTGTTTCGCCTCAACGAGCGCCAGGTTATCCCCTGCCAGGCTTGCGGGATCAGCCCGGAGCCTGATTACTGCTTTTTTCACGATGGCATGGACGATTTGTACAAAGCGATGGCGAAGAGCGAGGGGATAATACTCGGCTCACCAATCTATTTCGATTCGGTATCGGCGCAGACCAAGCTCTTTATCGATCGCACTAACTGCCTTCGACCGGCGGAATTCTCGGATAAGTCAGTACAGAAGTTCAAAGAGCCGCGCTTCAAGGGGAAGAAGGGTGGCATAGTTTTAGTGGCGGGCGATTACGGAAAATTCGAAAGCGCACTGCGGGTGATGCACGCTTTTTTTATTTGGGCGGGGATTGAGATTGTATTTG
>DOTU01000292.1:0-1544 GCA_003520965.1 Candidatus Zixiibacteriota bacterium | reverse complement strand
GCGATAGGGAAATACTAAAATCCCTGATTCCAAAAAGTATTACAATAAAAAAACTTGTGTGATATGATATGACTACGCTAAGTTATTTATTTGGGATAATTATCATAGCTTTAGCGGGTGTAATTCTGATAGCTTTACAGATTGCAATTTTTTTCTTTTTAATATTGTTATTAGTCCCCAAAAAAAATTTTAATGGTAATTCCGCGGATGAAAACTAATTTCTCTGAAATATCTATATAGAAAAACGATCAAACCGGAACTTACCCACCCTGCTTCTTAATCTTCTCTATATACTCTCTTGATCGTTGATATGTCTTCTTATGCCGTTCGCGGATCTCTTTCGGGGGATTGTAAGCGAGGATAGCCTCAAATTCCGCTTTGGCCGCTTTGAAGTCGCGCATCCCGTAATCAGCGACCCCTTTGCGGTAACGGCAGTAGATGAGATTGTAATCGTTCTGGTTTCCTGCCCTCTCCAGCGATTCAATAAGCTGCCCGTAATAATCGGATGACTTCTTGAGGTTGCCGTTAGCCCAATAGATACCTGCCAACAGCCAGACGGTTGTGCGACCACCCTCGGTTGTCTCATTTAAGTGGTTGGCGATTTTGAGAGCGTCAGAATACTTGCGCTCGTTGAGCAACGCCCATGCGTAGGCGATCGCGGCTGCTTTGTTGGAGATCAGTGAGCTGTCTGCGGCCAGTTTCAACTCGCGCAACCCATCATCACGGTTATCCGATAGAAATGGAAATACCTTTTTGAGTTTTACCGACGACCAGTAATGGTAGCTTCCCATACCGGTATAGCTATCATAAAGAATGGGATCGAGCTTCAAGGCATCGGAAAATCGGGACTTGGCCTTCAACCCCGAAAGAAGCGATTTAAACAAGCTTCCCTTCTGTGCCTGCCAGACAGCCTTGTATCCATATGCCGAACCCCAGAAGAAGTAGCCCCATCCGTCCTTTGGATTTTTATCGACCCATTTCTCAAGCGCGTCGGAGGCCTGATCGATATTGTCCATGAACTCTTTCTCATGGCTGTAATCCTCACCGTCCATCATCTGGGCGTGAAGAATGCTGGCATATAGTAAATGATATATCGGCAAGCCTGGTGTGGTGTCCCCAATTGCGACAGCCGAAACCATCGCTTCAGAGAAACTATCAGCAAATATATAATTTACTGTCTTTAAGATCGTGGATAGTTCGGGCCCGGTGGGCTTAAGTGTCGCTCCTGAACTCGTAGAACATACGACCAGTATGAGTGCTATGAGTAGTTTTTTCATTTTAGCGATATCGATTCGCAATCTCCTTGGACTTTCTATTTCTATTTATAGTAGAGATATCGGTAAAGAGCCTCAACATATTGTGCATTTTCCCAAATATTTTTGCAATTTGCAATTTTCCGGTAATTCACGGACTATAAAAATTAAAACGCCATCAAACATAAATAAATTTACAATATTAGCTCATACAAGCAATTAATTTTTTCGCTAGAAGTAAATTTCGCTGGATATGTGACGAAAACTAAGCAGAGCCTGAATTATTAGTAA
>DOTU01000371.1:3842-5830 GCA_003520965.1 Candidatus Zixiibacteriota bacterium | reverse complement strand
TTTTTGGCGGAATTCCGCTTAGCGATAGCGCGGGAAGAACGGATTATGTTTCGGTTAATCATCCTGAGTTATATACATTATCGATATTCGAAGATATCCTAAAGGCAAAGGGAATTGAGGTAACTGGCGGGATTGATACCGTAAACCAACGAATGCATTCAAGAACTGGCCGGGTTCAATCTCCGCTGTTTGAATGGCAATCGGATTCGCTTCCCGTGGTACTTAAGGTAATCAATACCAACAGCCAGAATTTTTTCGCCGAGCAGACGCTTAGAATGTTAGGCGTTGTCAAGGAGGGACAGGGGACTTTTCAGGGCGGCGTTAAGGCGGTCATGGGATATTTGGATTCAATAGGGATATCCCCGCGCGATATCGAAATGTATGATGGCTCGGGGTTGTCGTATTTGAATTCGGTGAAACCGAGCGCCATTATCAAGCTTCTCAGCGCTGTATCTCATAGTCCCAATTTCAAGGTTTATTATGAATCGCTGGCCAGTCCGGAGAAAGATAAAGCGCTTAAGAATCGGCTTAAGGGCGTTGCGGGACGAGAGAAAGTTCGAGCCAAGACCGGATATATTGCTAAGGCGAGTACATTTTCAGGCTATATCAAGGGGCCCAAGAACAATCATTTAATTGCATTTTCAATAATGATCAATAACTACGCTTGTTTATATTCATACGCCGAGGCCTGGGAAGATTCCCTGGTGGCGGCCATATTGAGCGAATACTGATGGATTATTTTACCTATCGTAAAGGCGAGCTTTGCTGCGAGGATATCCCGATACGGAAAATCGCAGAGAAATACTCAACGCCTCTATTTATATATAGCTTGAAAACCCTGGTGCGCCATTTCCGGGTGACATCGGAGGCGTTTGGAGAGATACCGCATATTATCTGCTACGCGGCCAAGGCTAATCCCAATCTGGCAATCTTGAAAGTAGCATCATTGTGCGGCGCGGGGTGTGATGTTGTTTCCGAGGGGGAGCTTTGTGCGGCACTTACCGCCGGCATTAAGCCCGAGAGAATCGTTTTTTCCGGAGTGGGAAAAACGGAGCGCGAGATCGAATATGCGGTGTCATCGAAGATACTCTTTTTATGCGCTGAATCGCTTGCAGAGTTAGAGATGATTGCCGCAGTCGGGAAGCGCAGAAAAACCAAGGTTCCGGTGGCAATCAGGGTTAATCCCGATATCGATCCGGGAACGCATCCCTATATTGCGACAGGACTTAAGAAGACCAAGTTCGGTTTGGACGAGAAAACCGCCAGGAGAGCTTACCGGTTTTGTAAGGAGCATAAGTGGCTGGAGCCGGTGGGGATATCGATGCATATCGGTTCTCAGGTTGAATCGGTAAAGCCTTATATCACAGCGGCAAAGAAAATTGTTGAAGTTTATAAATATTTGTGGAAACAAAGCATTCATTTAAGATATATAGATATCGGCGGTGGATGGGCGGCGCATCTGAGAATAAACAACCGTCTACCCGGCCCCAACGATTACGTCTCGGCTGTCAAAGACCTTTTTAGCGGTTTACCGGTTACGGTGATTGCCGAACCGGGTAGATCGCTTGTTGGCAACGCCGGGATTTTAATTATGAGAGTTATTTCGACCAAAAAAACTGAGGTTAAGGACTTCTGCATTGTCGATGCGGCAATGAACGATTTCGTAAGGCCGTCGCTCTACGGAGCAAAGCACAGGATCGATCCTGTGGTGAGAAAAAGCGGCGCAAAAGTGGAGTATGATATCGTAGGGCCGGTTTGCGAAAGCGGAGATTTCTTAGGACGGGCGGTCAAACTGCCGAAAATATATAAGGGGGATCTGCTTTGTCTGTTTACCGCTGGGGCCTACGGTTCGGCTATGAGCTCCAATTACAACAGCCGTCGGCGCGCCGCCGAGGTTGCCGTGGCCGGGAAAAAAGTTATATTGATTAAGGAACGAGAAACATTTGATGATCTACTTGCCGGGCAAAACAAATCCGGCATAGACGATA
>DOTU01000371.1:0-3576 GCA_003520965.1 Candidatus Zixiibacteriota bacterium | reverse complement strand
CCGATTGTGATGCTTTATCCGGAGACCGATGAACGGAGCGTAGAGGCGGTCAAGCGCGGTTTTCATATCACTATCACCGGGTTGGACCAATATGAGGCGATCAGGGAGTTAGTCGGGAAAGAAGCTCCGATAAATTACTTTGTCAAGGTTGAATCCGGGATGAATCGCTACGGCATGAATCCGGACGAGGTCGAGGCCGCGGTGGAGAGTAAAGACACTCGGTCGCACTCACATCTAATGGGGATTACCACCAATCTGGCTGACTCCAATGGCAACAATTCTCTTTTAGCAAAACGTCAGGTGGAGAATTTCAAACACGTAATGGAATCGATTAAAAAGAATTCGCAAAACGGGCTTTTTTATTCGTTGGAGTCGTCGGGCATACTATGGAAAAATAAAAAGACCGATGGCAGCCTGGTGCGAGTGGGACATCTGCTCTATGGGCTGGTGCCTGGAGGTGGAGTATCAGCCGATCTCAAGCCGGTTATGACAGTCAAAAGCCGCCTGGCTGAAATCCACAACGTGAAATCGGGTGAGGGCGTAGGATATGGATTTTCGTTTATAGCGCCCAGAGATTCGAAAGTGGCGACCATTCCCATGGGGTACGCGGACGGGTATCCGTGGGCGCTTTCCAATAAGGGTTGCGTGCTGGTGCGGGGTGCAAAGGCGCCGGTGGTGGGCAGAATCTGCATGGATGCATTTATGATCGATGTCACCGATATCGCCGGCTGTGCGGAGGGTGATGAGGTTGTAGTATTAGGGCAGATGAATAGCCTGAAAATCGACGCCCATGAGTTAGGGCAATTGTCGGGATCATTTTCTTATGAAATCTTGTCACGTTGGAGCAGGAGACTTCCCAGAATCTATCTATGACCGGACGAATCAATATCAATGTGGCGGATATCCGCAGAGAGCCAACGGACCGATCGGAGAGGGTAAGCCAGGGGCTTTTCAATGAGATCGTTGAGGTCATTGAAGATGGCGAAAAGATGCACAAGGTCCGTTTTCTCGATGGCTATGAAGGATGGATCATAAAGCAGTTTGTAAGCGAACATGAGGGATTCTACGGGCAGGGACCTTATGTAATCGATAGCGGTTTGGCTCCGGTTTTAGAGAAGGCGGAGCTACCATCAAAGCGGTTGACCTTACTTCCATACGGCGCTAAGCTCTACGGGGCAGTTGAGGAAGGATTCCTCAGAATTAATACCGAACGGTATGGTAATATCTATATCTCCGGTTACAATATTATCGGCGGAGACGAGCTGCCGGTATTTTCAGTTCAGGATTCCTATAATCTACAAAGGGAGGCCGAGAAGTTTCTTGGCGCCCCCTATCTTTGGGGGGGGCGATCAATGTTTGGAGTCGACTGCTCAGGATTCGTAGGATTGATTGCCGCGCAATTCGGTGTAACACTGCCGCGCGATACGAAGGATCAGATCAAATTCGGTACTCAAGTAGCCAGGGAAGATATTATTCCGGGCGATCAACTGTTTTTCCCGGGACATGTAGCCCTGGCTATTACCAATACACAATTTATTCATTCCAGCAGAACTAACGGCGGCGTGGCCTACAACAGCTTAGATTATCGCGATAAATTATACAATGAATCGCTCGATAAATCGTTGGTTACGGTCCGGAGAATATTCGCTTGAAAGTCATTCTCAAAGCGGGAATCATAGCGCTTGTATTCATAGGGGCGATTATGATCCTCCTGTTTTTGAAAGGAGATAGCTTGTCGGGTAAAAAGATTCATAAGATGATCTTTTTGGAGAACGCCTACGACTGGCAGGGATGCGCGGTAAAAAGCTGTCGATTTGAGGGGAATTCGGTAATCTTGCTCAACGCCTCCGAACCAGCCGAACTTGCCACGCAGCCGATATCGTCCGGTTTTCCGTTCGATGAGCTAATACTCTCCTGGAACGCGTCAGAGCCGGATTCGTTGGAAGCGCTTGAATTTAATGTTGAGGTATCATCCGATAAAAAGGATTGGTATAATTTTGCCTATCAAATCTGGGGAGCGGCCATTGAGGGTAAATGGCACAACTCAGGCAAAGTCGAATATGAAGGAATCGGTAAAATGCATACCGATTACCTAGTACTTGATAAACCAATGAACTATGCCAGAGTAAATGTCAGGGCGTTGGGAGAGTCAGGGGCCAGGGATATCGAGCTTCGCAGGCTTTCATTATCATTCTCAAGCAAAAATTCCACCTGGAAACAGGCCAATATCAATACGGAAAAAGCGCCTAGTTTTGAATGCGTCAAGTTAGCGGTGCCATATTTCAGCCAGAGAAATCTTCCACCGGAAATATCGGGCAGTTGTTGCTCGCCGACCTCGGTGAGCATGGTGTTGGATTATTACGAGAAGAATATCGATTCCGAGAAATTTGCGCGGCTGGCATACGATTCTCGCGGGCAGATTTACGGAAACTGGCCGCACAATATGGCAGCGGCCTATCTTTGCGGAATGGGTAAAACCTGGGTGGAAAGCCATTCGAGTTTCGATGAGATTTATAACGAAGTTCGCTGGGGAAAGCCGGTGATAATCAGTATCGCTTATGGCTTAAACGAGCTTCCACATTCACCCATAAGAGAAGCGCCGGAGGGGCATTTGATTTGCGTGATCGGTTTTAACGGGCCCGATACGGTAATCTGCAACGATCCGGCCGGGCATAATGTCGAGGATGGGGTAATAAACTATCCTCGGCATGAACTGGAAAAGATCTGGATTACGCATGGGGGGATTGCCTACCATTTATGGCCGAACTAAGGAGTAGTCGCGAGTCACGAGTCGCGAGTTAAAAAAAAGAAAATGATGGGTATAATAAAGGCGCCCCTACGAAATGAATAAAAATTAACGTTAACACCTAATATTAGATTTAAAAGAAAAAATACAAAGTAACAATATCCAAAGATGTTTATGGTCGAATTGATGGAGGAAAATAATAACTTGCATTTGGGGTTATTGAGTTAAGCAGGGCACAATAAATTGTGCCCCTACGAATAATATACGACTTGGTCGTACATCTTGAATAGAACTTAGGCAAAAACATTCATGCGGGATTTCATAAAATATTTATGGACAAACTGATAAAGCCAAAGAAGCTTCAAACCGATTCGAATATTGCGGTGATTGCGCCGGCAGGGCCGCCCAAGGTGGAACGTCTCCAGCGAGGGATTGAACGATTAAAGAAACATGGTTATAACATTGTAGTTTATCCTCAAGCTCGGAGAAGAAGGGGCTATCTGGCCGGAAACGACAAAATGCGCGCCGAAGCTCTCATGGATGCGTTCGAGGATAAATCAATTGACGCCATATTCGCCGCGCGAGGGGGATATGGTTGTTTGCGGTTATTGCCATATCTTGATTTTAAGGTCATCAAGAAAAATCCAAAACCGTTGGTAGGGTATTCCGATTTGACAGTGCTGCTTCTTTCTATCTTTAAGGAATGCGGGATGGTGACATTTCACGGGCCGATGGTATCGATTGATCTTGGCAAAAGGCCGGGGCAGTTTATCCTGAGCAATTTTTACAAAGCATTGGAAAATGTCGAACCGATAGGAATAATAGCCAAA
>DOTU01000214.1 GCA_003520965.1 Candidatus Zixiibacteriota bacterium | reverse complement strand
GAGCAAGATTCTCTTTATTATTGTTGTATTGGGTATGTGCCTGTTCTGGGTAGACTGGTTTATAATGTGCCCTCAAGATCCACTGCATATCGTATTGCCGAGCTTCGTACGTTGGATTGGTCTTGGACTTTTCGTAATTGGTTGGGGGCTTGCTTCGGGCGCCTTAATTCAACTTAGGGGCGTGGAAAATATAGATCATTTGGTAACAACCGGGCTGTTTTCCAAGCTGCACCATCCAATGTATCTGGGATTTATTCTCTGGATATTCGGCTGGGCGATCTATCATGGCGCGCCAGTGAGCTTAATCGCCGGTTTTGCAGGCATAGGTAATATCCTCTACTGGCGGCATCTTGAGGAGGAGCACCTGAGAAAAGCGTATGGCGAACAATATATCGCATATCGCCAGAAGAGTTGGTTTTGATGACAAAGCAATATAAAGGAGATTAACCGTGTTCCAAGCCTTGATAGTGACAGCGTTTCCGGTTTTGTTTTTGATTGTTTTATTCGGTGGTGGAGTAATATTTCGCCGTCGCAACATCGATATGGATGGAAAGCCGCCAATCGACAAAACATTATTTGTAAGCAGCAAATATTTGATAGTGATCCTTTGGGTAGCAATGGTTATACATAATTGGGGAGTCAATCTCTCATTTGTTGACGTCCCGGCCCCTGTCAGATTGATTTCGCTTGGCCTGTGGGTTTTAGGATTTGCGCTTCTATTCACCGGACGTTTCGGTCTTGGTGAGTCATTCAGGATTGGATCGCCCCGGGAAAATACCGGTCTTAAGATAAGCGGACTTTTCAGATTCAGTCGCAACCCGATGTATCTGGGAGTATTCACAACTCTCGCAGCGGTGGTCATAAACACCCTTAATCCCTTAATACTTTTAGTTGCTATCTATATAATCGCTGTTCATCATAAAATAGTTTTGGCTGAAGAGGAGTATTTGGGCAAGACGTTTGGCCAGGAATATCGGGATTACTGTAGCCGGGTTAGACGATATATATAGGGCTATTTTCGCAAATCAGGACATTATTAATTCGAACAATCTGGAAGGCCCGATATCGGGCAGTTGATAATCACTGCACTTACTCTTTAATAAGGGAGTTAGCCGAATTCGGGAACCCTCTCTGTCAGGCAGGCGTTTTTTATGTCGGAAAATACGACTTTCTTAACCAAATAATTCCGGGGACGCGTTGTGAGAACAATCCAACATCTGCTGATATTAATGATATCATTAACCTTCGCCCCGATCTCAGGGCTTGAGGCTTGTTCGGTTTGCCGTTGCGGAGATAATGCCTTTCTGTTCTCTCAACGGGGATTTGAGATGCCCGGCCAATCGATGGAAAGCAGGTTTTCCTTATCGCTTGGCAATTTGTATTCAAACAAATCCAATATTTTATCCGGGGATGAGGGCGTGGGAACGGAACACCAGCGCGAAATACGCCCGTCTCTTCGGATGTCTTATAATATCACTCATAATTTTTCATTCGCCTTTGAATTGCCATTCCAGTTCAGAAAAATTGTAGTTACTACCGCGGATGGAATCGGCAACGAACGTTCATCGGGCATCGGTGATGCAGAAATTTCCACAGTTTGGATGCGAGAACTTTCGGAAAGCAACGGACGGTTTTATATCGGTGGCCTCTCTCTCTCGGCAAAGGTATCAACCGGCAGAAACAACCTTCTGGAATCAGGCGCGCGTCTTGACGAGCATCTTCAGGCGGGGTCAGGCAGTTATGATTGGCAATTGGGCGGCGCGTTATCGCGATCAACCTGCGCCAGCGAACTTTTTGCCAGCCTGTATTATCGAACCAACGGCACCAACGATTATCGATATCACTACGGAGATGCCGCCCTGTACAATCTTGGGGGCCAATGGCCGCTTACGGATTGGCTGACCAGTTCAGTGCAGATTAACGGCCGATATGCGAGCCGCGATTCCGATCACAACGATGTCGTTGCCAATACCGGCGGATGGGTGACATATCTTTCTCCGGGGTTTAAGGTGAGCTTATCGAGGCTCTCTGGTGTCTATGCGGCCGTGCAAATCCCTATTTATCAGAAACTCTTCGGAGTTCAGACCGAAAAAGCTGTCCTGAGCACGGGGATTAGCTTCCAACTGTAGAAAAGAAAAAACAATCAACGATTCCTCTGTAATAAACGTATAAGCCCTCAGCCGATGCTGCGGGCGTTTTTTTGGGGAATGCGCCGTACTTCCAAGAAATATATTGACTACATTATTATCTACTATATATTAATACCATTGATATCATTGTTTTGTCTGATTTGCCCGAGAGAAGAACCGCCAACTCAAGAGGTGGGTGTATGGGTAGAAGATGCGTATTAATAGCGCTCCTGACGGCCTTACCTTACTTTTCTGCAAGCGCAACAATTAGGAATGTGCCTGGGCAGTATAGCTCAATACAGTCTGCCATTAACGCCTGCGCCACCGGAGATACGGTTTTGGCGGCGATGGGTGTGTACAATGAGGTCATTAATTTTTTTGGCAAAAGTATTACCGTCGGGTCGCAGTATCTTACCACTGGCGATAGCTCATATATACTCTCAACTATAATCATCGGGGATATTTATAACCCGACCGTGTCTTTTACTTCTGGTGAGGATAGCACCACTGCCATCATCGGGTTTACTATTAAGGGAGTGTTTTCGAGCGATTATTTCGATGCCAGCGGAATTTACTGTCATAATTCAAGCCCGATAATCGCCCACAATATTATAAGGGACCACATAGGGCTGTATGGCGGCGGGATTCATTTGCTAAATAGCCATCCTCTCATCATGAATAATTTGATACTAAATAATCGAGGGTCATACTGGGGCGGAGGAATTTACAGTGAAAGATCATGGGCTACAATCAAGGGAAACATCATTAGAGGGAATCATGGTGTAGAGGGAGCAGGCATGAACTGCTGGGGTTCGACACCATCGGTTATTTCAGACAATGTCTTTGAATATGATTCCGCCTATTTCGGCGGAGGCGCGATCTTTATCGGATATCATGAAGATCCCGAAAACCACAGCGAAGCTATTTTCTACAATAATATTCTACGAAATAATTATGCCAACTCAGGCGGCGCTATGGTATTTTGCCATGGCGGACGGGGTTACTTTGCCAACAATATTATTTATGATAATCACGCCACTTACTATGGAGGCGTTATTTCCTGTTATCCCGAAATCCTAAATTTTACAAATTGTATCTTCTGGGGCAACACTACTGATAGTACAAGTCAGGTTGACCCGGATATAAATTATACCTTCTGTGATATCGAAGGCGGACAACTTGGGCTGGGCAATATCAATTCCGATCCGCTCTTTAGAAATCCTGAATCGGGCGATTTCCATCTGATGTCAACCGCTTGCGGAGATCCTGCCAATTCGCCCTGCATCGATGCTGGAAATCTCTGGATGAGCGATTCAACCTTAAATTGCCTCTGGGGTTTGGGGGAGTCAAGAAGCGATATGGGCGCCTATGGCGGAGGAATCATCAGTCAGGTTGGAGTAGACGATCCTTCCGGGGAGCTTCCTCAAAGCTTATCCCTCTCCCAAAACTATCCCAACCCCTTCAACCCAAATACCGCTATTTCCTACAACGTGCCCAAAACTTCGCATGTCTCGCTGGAGATTTATGATATCCTCGGCCGCAAAGTTGAAACGCTGGTCAATCGGGAAGAGCAGGCTGGCCCCCATCAGGCGATTTGGAATGCCCAGGATGCTGCATCTGGCCTTTATTTTTATAGGCTCCAAGCCGGGGAGTATTCCGAAACCAGAAAGATGCTTCTTTTAAGATAGCTCTCGACTCCCATAGAAATAATTCCTAGTCTCCAATTTATTGAGCCATAAGAAGATATTTTTACGGCGTACGCATTTTTGTCCGTAAATGTACGCACCCCCGTACTTTTTTACACATTTCCACCGTCAAGTCTTTGAAGATTCTACCGATATGGGCTATAGGGTTTTGTCGATCCCCCGGTATGCCTGTCACGCCAAAGGGAGGGTCGTTGAGGTGAACAGCCTGAACATACGCGAGTTGATCAGGCGCATAAATATGGCGGATTGAAATGTCAAACAAGATTCTTTTAGGAAGCGTCCGTTACGACAACACCGAGAAGCTCAACATTGCCTCGGAGCTTAAGAAATTTTCCGCAGCCAATACCACACCGGATATCACCGGTGGTCATGGCGCGGCTCATGCTTTGGGAAGCGAGGACCTTCAAGTTCTCTATGAGGTTTCTCGCGCGGTTAACTCAACTCTCATCTTGGACGAAATCTTAAGCATCGTCATGAAAAAGTCGATCGAGCTTCTCAAGGCCGAACGCGGATTTTTGATGCTGCTTGA
>DOTU01000055.1:1097-4086 GCA_003520965.1 Candidatus Zixiibacteriota bacterium | reverse complement strand
TCCCGGTGGATATCGCAATAGATAGTTACGATGCCATTTATATCTCGGATAGCGGTTCAGGCCGGGTGCGGATATTTGTGAGGGGCAACTAAAAGATGATTTCAACTTTACTGGCGATTACCTTGTCAGCCGCTCTTGCTTCAAGCGAGATCGAGTATATGGGAGTTACGCCTGAGATTATCGATGGCCTTCCGATGAATAGCCCGCAGGGATTGGCTGTCAATCCGAAAACCAACGAGTTTTTGGTTGCTGACGCTCTAAACGATCGCGTCCTGATTTTTGATACTACCGGTGCCCCTGTATTCGATTTCCCATTAGGGGAGGATCGACATACGCCATTTGGAATCGCGGTTGATTCGGCGGGTGAGATAATAGTTGGGGCGATGGATAAACCTGTTCTCTGGGTATATGATTATAATGGTGGTTTCATCGATGAAATCGCCCTACCCGAGGGGGTTTTGCCAGGGCGGCTGATGGCTGTAGCGCCAGATAATATTTTCCTTATAAACCGGGTGGGGAAAGAGATTCTGATTATTGATCACAGCGGGAATCTACTTTCGAAGTTTGAATCGAATGACCTACAGTGTAAGCCATCAGGTATTTGCCAGGATAAAGAAGGGGATCTGCTGGTGGTCTCAAACTCGGGGAGTGCTGTTACGTTATTCGATCCGTCAAATAAGATACTCAATAGATTTGGCGAGCATGGAAGAAGGCCGGAGGATTTCTCATTTCCCACAACGGCTGCAGTGGATAGCCTTGGAGGTCTGTGGGTGGTCGATTCATTCAGGCATGAGTTGAAGCATTTTGATTCAAAACGAAAATTCGTGGAGATATTCGGAAAGCGAGGCGGCGGACAGGGTGAGTTTTTCTTTCCGGTCGATATAAAAATCACTCCTGATGGCAGGATGGGGGTATTGGAAAAAGGATCAGGCAGATTACAGGTGTTTAAGATAAATTATGGTAAATAAAATAACCACATTATTTCTTCTTCTTTGTTCGTTATCCGTTGCTGGGGAGTACCATCAGCAGAGCGATGTTGCCTGCAGTGACTGTCATACGACCCATTATAGCGAACGAGGCACGATTCCGGAGAATTCCGAACCGGGGGGGCCGTTCCCAGAGCTTCTGCGGGTGGGATCGATTGACAGGCTCTGTCTTTCCTGTCATGACGGCACCGACCCGTCAGCGCCAGATGTAATGGCACCAGTGGTCATGTATAATGGTTCGGGCTCGGAGTTTTCGGGGGCTGGATTTTTCTCCGTTGGGGATGGGGTTATCTCGGTTAACGGACATGATCTTGGCGTCCCGACCGAAATACCGTATTCAAATCCGCCACGAACAGTAATCCTCTCTTGTGTGAGTTGTCATGACGCCCACGGAACAGCGAACTACCGGAATTTGGTATTGGATCCGGATAGTCTGGGAGCCGACATCAGTTTGACATTGGGAAGTGATGTTTTCGAGGCGATCCATCCAGGCAACCCGCCGGAGAGAAACGGATCAATCCAGGCCTATCGCTCGGGGAATATAGGTTATTCTGCCAATGCCGCAGAGTGGTGTACCGACTGTCACAATGCTCTATTGCTCAACGGGCCGGGTACTCCGCCGGCGCATTTCATGCGGCATCCATCCGAAGTTGGTTTAGAAGGTGTGGGATATCATCTGGCTCCGGCGCACTGGGTGGGTGGAGCAGGCGATGGCTTTGGAGTAGCCACAGGTGATGCAGCAGAAGGTATACCGCGTTTGAGATTCCAGGCTCCGGGGGCGAGCGATTTTTTGTCGGCCACGACTCCCTCGGTAACCAACCAGGTTTTCTGCCCGACATGTCATTTTGCACATGGCGGGCCATTTAAATCATCACTGACCTGGCCATATCAAACGGCGGGGGTAGATTTATATTCGGGGTGTCAACAGTGTCATTTCAAATAGAGAAGAATAACGGAAATTGCCTGTCACAATTTATTGTGACTGCGGGCAGGCGAATTGGGGTCATAATAAATTATAACACCCAATTCGGTATAATGGCGGCTCTGTTGATTATCGCAAGCGCCATTATTATATCTCCTGCATTTGCTGACTCAGGCGCATATAAATCCAGCAAACATGCCGATCCCCAAATTGGAGTTGATCGTACTCCGGAAGAACCGCGTGGTAACTGCAGCCAGTGCCACGTACAACACGGTGGCAATACCCCCAACGATTTTGCCTTGTTCGCTCCGCCTGATAACGGCCTTTGTCAATCGTCAAACTGCCATGAATATGAATATCGCTGGCCGCCGGGAAATTACTACTGGAGCTATCCCGGAAATGTGGTTGAATGGTTCAATTCGGCGCATGGGTCATCGGCAGGCACGTTTCCGCCTGGAAGCAACCGGGAAGTGCGACTTTGCACGCAATGCCATAATCCTCATTCGAGATCCGATTCGACTTATGGTGTTTATCCGTCAGCAACGGAATTTCTCGAAGAATCCGGCTGCTACTCCAATGGAGGTATAATTGGCCAGGGATGTCATGGCAATAACAACAGCACCCGGCCGATCGGGGCGATCGATATCTATTCGCAAGTTTTAAAATCATCGCGGCATAATGTAGAGACGGCTGCCAAAGCACATTCATCGGATTGGCAGGTTGGGTATCCATACGGGCGAGAGACGCGCTCCGCTAACTCCGGCGATTTCTCCGGAGATAGAAGGCATGTTGAGTGCGTCGATTGTCACAACCCTCACAAAGCTGTAACCGGCACACACGAGCCAACCACAAATCAAATCGGCGGACCACTTTTGGGGGCCTGGGGAGTCGAGCCTCTCAATGGTGGGCCATGGAGTGTTCCGTCAAGCTTCAACCCAGTTGATTTCACATCGATAGCGATGTCGAAAGAGTATCAGCTTTGTTTTAAGTGCCATAGCTATTTTGCTTTCGGAAATACGCCGCCAACAGGCTACAGTGATATGGCTCGCGAGTTCAATCCGGCCAACACTTCATTTCATCC
>DOTU01000055.1:0-770 GCA_003520965.1 Candidatus Zixiibacteriota bacterium | reverse complement strand
GAAACGATGGAATCTCCGTGGGCAGATAATGGCCGGCACGACCTTATGACCTGTACGGATTGCCATAGCTCCGAAAACAGCGCCGATCCAAAAGGGCCGCACGGCTCCAATCAGCCTTACATTCTTTTTGCGTCACCGGAAGTGACAGATAACGCTTTTTGCCTTAAATGCCATAAGGCCACAGTCTATGCTCCACTGGCCGATTTTGAGGGTCAGGAAAGCGGCAGCCGATTTGATACACAAACCACAGGAAGCAACGAGGCCAGCCATTATTATCATGTAACTGTCAGGGGGCTTGGTTGCCGGCAGTGTCATGGGGCGAGGCAGACGGCGCCGCCGAATTCCCCACAACAGAGAACTCCTTATCCAATTGAAGTTGGCTCAATGCATGGTACCAATCTTTCTCCGGGATTGCTTAATGGGACTAATATCAGCGCTTATATGCCCGGAAGCTGCACTCCAACCTGCCACGATCAGGCAAATTACAATCCGGGGCCGGAATGAAGCGTTGCTACCAGATACTATCTTTTTCCATATTGATTATTTCCAGCGCAAAGGGGAACGATCTGCGGGGTAATATCAACTTAAGCTATCAGGGAACTGACGGCGGTTCCGGAGGTCCATACCGTTCTTCCTTCAGCCAGGTGGCCAATTTTTATACTAGCGACCGGATTTTTTACAGTAACGATTTGACGTTGGGGGCTTTTATTTTTCATAGCAAGGCCAATCAATCAAAAGCCGATTTCCGGGTCAGATATTCGCTAAATATG
>DOTU01000313.1 GCA_003520965.1 Candidatus Zixiibacteriota bacterium | reverse complement strand
AGAGTGTCAGCTTGGCGTCAGGAGAGGCAAACTGTTTCGTTAAAAGATGAAAAAGGCCAAAATCAGGATGGGAGATAAATTGGTTTTCCCAGGTTGCCCGCCGATGAAACATGCGGGTAATCATCGATTCCTGGCCATATTGCTTACGCTCCAAAAAGGCCTTGAACCTGGACCAATCGGAAGGGTCATTTTCATTGATCGCCGGTTTCTCCGAAGCGCGAAGCGGTATATAAACCTGATTTGAATACCCTAAAACTCCAAAGGCAAATATGGCCAATGTCAGACCCCAAATACGGACACTTTCCTGGCCGCGGCTGCGAGTAATAAAAAACATAACCAGGGACGCCGAAAAGAGCAGGCCCATAATAATGAAGAATGATTCCAACTCGTACGCTCTGATATTTATCCCAATAATTGATAAAATCTGGGTTTGGAGAGGCACAGCATATAGGACAAAGAGCAGCATAACAATCCAAATCGGCCAACGCTCAAGGCCGTTTTTAACATAGTCGATGTAAGCTAAATAGAGCATCAGGGGAATTGTAATAATAAATGTCGTCAAATGTATACCAAGCGAAATCCAAAGCAGGTATGATATCAGCAGGAGCCAGCGATCGTTTCCGGGCTTCTCAGTATTTTGCGACCAGATGAGCGCCAGATAGGTTACGATCAGCATCAACAGCATTGCTAAGCCGTAAACCTCGGCTTCAACGGCATTGCTCCAGAAGGTGTTCGAAAAACCCATGATGAGTGATCCGGCAAAAGCGCCGATACCCAAACCGATACGAGCCGCCCTGTCAGGCGGGTTCTCTCTATTTCCAATCGCAAGCCTTAAAATTAACCAAAAGGCCACAAATACCGATGCCGCTGAGCTGATTACCGAGATAAGATTAACCCTCACGGCGATGTCGGCCGCCAGCGGCAGCATTGAGAAAAACCTTCCGATGATAACAAAAAGCGGATTCCCCGGTGGATGAGGAATACCCATAATGTATGACGTAGCGATGAATTCGCCGCAGTCCCAAAAGGAGACTGTAGGGGCTTTGGTAATATAATAGAATACAAAGCTGACGAGGGCCGCAGCGAGCGAAAGCCACAGGAAATATTTATCTTTATATAATTTCATTCGATAAAATCTTAATTGGCGAGAAGGGCAAAACCATTAGATGATAAGATGCCACGAGAGTCAATATCAAATCCCCGTTTATCAATATTACTTTAGCCGCTTGATATCATAAAAGACCGTAGTTCCGATATGCTTGAAAATCGGGAGCCTGTCGAAAAAATTCGAAAAGATAACATCAAGTTTGGAATCTTTGAAAAGACGAAGAGGAGGCAGGCGGAACGAAAGTATAGTCCATTTCTTTTTAGCAAAGTCGCCGTTAAAAATATTTTCGACAGCTTTGACATTAAGCTGCGATTCGTCGGGTGAAAAGCATCCGATGAGTTTCTTAACAAAGCGCACGCCCAGGATACGCATGGTTAAAAGCCGCAGATTGTAATACACATAATTGATGCTTCTGCGGTGAGGTTCGCATATGAAAATCCGTCCATTGGGGCGGGAAACCCTGGCAGCCTCGTTTAGCGAGAGCACCTGGTCGGGTAAATGGTGCAGAATACCGACATAGATTATGAAATCGACTGTTTTATCCTTGAAGGGTAGAACCTGGGCATCACAGATGGCGCGAATTGAAGGGGGATCGTTTTTTTCCACCAACGATTTGGTTATATCGGTTACGACCATCAGGTTATCGTGGTTGAACCGGTTTGCATGTTCGGAAATACCACAGCCGAGTTCGAGGATCGTGGCTCCCTTAAGGTTTTGGGAGGCCATATACTTATCAACCTCAGCTTTCAGGCGCCGGGTATAGGGTCGGGCCATGAGTTCCAGGTAGGCCTGGGTATCATCAAAGGCCTCAATTTCAGTCTGTAATCTATCGTCACTCATATTTAGAAAAAAGCACCTTTCGGGCGCTATCTCCATAATTTATCAATTATTATATCAAAGTCAACCCCAATTAGATTAGGCCATCCAAGCCAGGAATCGGGTCAATCTTGAGGCAAAGAAGCCGCGCTTACTAACAAACAATCGATCTGCCTTAATTCGGATCACTGTTTGCCTCTCTCCCCTGCATATCCTTACTTAGAGCATCTAGAACACCGTTTACGAAACGTCCGGAATCTGCGGAACCATATAGCTTGGCAAGCTCAATAGCTTCGTCAATAGTAACTTTCTTGGGGATTTCAGGAAAATAATGCAATTCCGCCAAGCCTAACCGAAGAATATTCCGATCGATAGTTGCCAGGCGCGCCATGTCCCAATTATCGATATGCCGAGCAATGACGCTATCGAGTTCGGTAATATTTTCAGTTGTTTTACGAAGAAGCGCCAGCGCAAAATCGGAGCCTTCCTTATCAAGTTGATGGCGTTCCTGGGAATAAGGGAAGACCTCATCAACGCTTACATTTCCGCGAATCTCATAGCTGTACAGGCACTCCAGGGCAGCCTCTCTGGCTTTTCGTCTCTGTCCCATTAGATTTTGCCGTACAGATTAACCATCTCGATGGCAGTTAATGCCGCCTGAAAGCCTTTGTTGCCCTGCTTGGTACCAGCCCGCTCGATGGCCTGCTCAAGATTATCGGCGGTAATGATTCCGTAGATGGCCGGGTAAGATTTCTCGGTGCCAATACGAGCGATTCCCTTGGCTGTTTCGGAGGCGATATAATCGAAATGCGGCGTTTGCCCGCGGATTACAGCACCCAGGCAGATAACGGCGTCATACTTTTTCGGGTCAGCCAACTTTCCGGCAACATAGGGGATCTCATAAGACCCGGGTACCCAGACGACAGTGACATCGCCTTCGGCTGCCCCATGACGCAGAAGGCAATCGATAGCACCGTCCTTAAGTTTGGTAGTTAAGAAGTCGTTGAACCTCGAAACGACGATTGCGAACTTTTTCCCTGCGGCGTTTAATTCGCCTCCAATTTCCTTTACCATGTTTTACCTCGCGGTTGGATTTTTCTTATCGACGTTTTGTTCATTACCATTTGGCAGCATATCCAGAAGGTGCCCCAACTTATCGCGCTTTGTTTCGAGATAATGGGCATTATGCTTATTGGGTACTATCTGAATCGACACTCGACCTGTGACTGTCAGGTTGTACCCCTCAAGACCTACGATCTTTTTGGGGTTATTGGTGATTAGCCGGATAGTGGTCAGGCCGAGATCGGAGAGGATCTGAGCGCCGATACCATAATCCCTCAAATCGGCGGGGAAACCGAGATCGGCGTTGGCCTCGACCGTATCGCGTCCCTGATCCTGAAGCTTATAGGCTAAAATTTTATTTGCCAGGCCGATGCCTCTACCTTCCTGTCTCATATAAAGCACTACGCCCAAGCCCTCTTCCTCAATCATCTCCATTGCTTTGACCAGTTGTTCCCCACAATCACAACGACAGGAACCAAAGACGTCACCTGTCAAGCATGAGGAGTGGACCCGGACCAGCACATTTTCTTTGCCGCGCACTTCACCTTTCTCAAGGGCCAGGTGATGATGGTCGTCAACAGAGCTTCGGTATAGGTGCAGCTTGAATGTACCATGATGGGTGGGAAAATTTACCGAAGTAACTCGCTCTACCATTTTCTCATTGACGCGACGATAGCGAATCAGCTCCTCGACGCTGACAATCGGCAGATCATGCTCTTTAGCCAAACGCAATAATCGATCGCGCCGGGCCATGCTGCCGTCATCATCGAGAATTTCGCAGAGAACGCCATAAGGCTCTAATCCAGCCAAACGACAGAGATCAACCGAAGCCTCGGTGTGGCCTGCACGAGTCAGGACGCCACCTGCCATTGCCTCGATGGGAAATATGTGGCCAGGTCGCCCCAGATCTTCGGGGACGGTATCGGGATTGGTCAAGGCCTTGATTGTGACTGAGCGGTCCATTGCCGAAATTCCGGTGGTGGTGCCACGAACGGCATCAACGGAGACCGTGAAGCGCGTGCCATGCAGGGCGGTATTGATCAGGACCATTGGCTCAAGCTGGAGCTTTTGAATGCGCTCTTCCGGCATGGGGACACAAATCAGGCCTCGGCCGTATTTAGTCAGGAAGTTGACCCTCTCCGGCGTGATGAACTGCGCTGCCATGATAAGGTCGCCCTCGTTTTCGCGACTTTCATCATCGACAACGATAATCATCTTGCCTGCTTTTATAGCTTCGATAGCTTTTTCAACTCTGGTAAATTCTGTCATGACTCCTCTTAAATCCTGCATAGTTGCAGGTTTTATTGTTATCAAGGATTAAAAACCGTGTTCCTTGAGAAAATCAGCGTTAATTTTGTTTTGTGACGGCGAGACCATTTTCTCGATATATTTAGCAATCATATCAAATTCAAGGTTAACCTTATCCCCCACTTTTATGAATCGAAAAGTTGTGCTTTCAATAGTATGGGGTATTAATGAAACCTGGCATTTCCCCAGTGAAACCTCGACTACTGTCAGGCTGACACCATCAACAGCGATAGAACCTTTTTCGATGATATACCTGTCATATTGTCCGGGGTATTCAAAAGTCAACAGAGTACTGCCTTCGACAAGCTTAATTTCGGTGACGGTAGCCTGGCAATCGACATGTCCCTGAACAAGATGGCCGTGCAAAAGGTCGCCCAATCCTAAAGGTAATTCGAGATTGACTAATGATCCGCTTTTCAACGAGCCAAGATTGCTGCGAGACAGCGTTTCCCGGACGGCCTCAACCTTGAAATGATCGCCCTGGCAGATAATGACAGTCTGGCAAGCCCCGTTGATGGAAACTGAAGCACCAATGCCAACTTTCGGTGTGATTTGTATAGCTTTGATATCGAAGACTAGATTACCTTTTGCCAATATAGCCGATTGAACTCGGCCAATTTCCTGTATGATTCCGGTAAACATATTATTTCCAGTCCAAATATCCGCTAACTATTATATCCGGTCCGCTTGGTCTGATCCGGACATCAACTAGTTTTAAAGAATCAGTTAGCTTCTTTATGCCTAAATCGCCGATAGCTGAGATTCCATCTCCTATCAATATTGGCGCGGTGCAAACAACGATTTTATCAGCGGCTTTTTGCGATAAAAATGAAGTGAGCATCCTTGAGCCGCCCTCCACCAGCGCGGTCATGACGCCCATTTTCGCCAGCTTGGAAAGCAAGTCTTTAAGTATCAGTCCCTTTCGTCCTCCCCTAACAGAAATAACTTGAAAATGGTCCGCGCTGTTTCGAATAGCTCGAGATAATGTCGCAACGTAAGTCGAAGATAGGCCATCTGTGAAAATCGCACGATTAAAGGGTAATTTACCCGAGGCTGATACCACAATACGGATAGGGTTGGGACCTTTGACGAGTCGGGTAGTAAGCTGGGGATTATCGGAAATGAGAGTCTGACGGCCAATGATGATGGCATCATTGATAGCGCGCAATTTGTGGGAATATAACAGCGACTGTTTGGAAGATATCCATTGCGAATTACCGGTTTTGGTAGCCAGACGGCCATCGAGGCTCTGGGCATATTTCAATGTGACGAAGGGAAAACCGGTAGTGATAAATTTCGTGTAGGGACGATAGAAATCTACAGCCTCCTCTTTTAGGACGTCGAAAATAACTTCGATACCGGCATCCTTCAAACGTGAAAAACCACGTCCACGAACAAGCGGGTTGGGATCGAAAGCGGCGCTGACGACTTTACTAACGCCAGCGGCGATAACTGCGTCGACACAGGGGGGCGTTTTCCCGAAATGAGAGCAAGGCTCAAGGGTAGTAAAAAGAGTGGCTCCTCGCGCCCTCTCCCCGGCAACGTTCAAGGCTTCTATTTCGGCATGAGGCAGACCGGCTTTTCGATGATAACCTTTGGCGATAATTTCGCCATCCCTAAAAAGAATAGCGCCAACGGCCGGATTGGGGGAGGTGTAACCCAATCCTTTTTCCGCCAGCCGAAAGGCTTTAGCCATTATTTTATCAAATTCACCCATAAAAAAAACCCCAAAGTTTCGGGGCTAACATACAGATAACAAACCCTAATAGGTTTGATAATCTTCTCCCATCCGGACTATACCGTCGGCACCGGGATTTCACCGGTTCAAGTCCAGATTTTTTCCGGACGTCGCGGGCTTTAACCGCCGGTCGAGGATTTACGCCTCGCCCCGAAGACAAGCGCAATATAGTTGCCAGCAGCATAGATGTCAATGCCAAATAGGATTCCGGTTTGAAGCCTAATTAGCGCTAAAAGGGTTATATGCTATGAGTTGTGAGTTGTGAGTTAACATGAATCCAGGCACAACCCACTAATCAATGATAATGTTACGCGGGTTTCGTTGACCAAGCAGCACACCTGAAAGCACAAGCACCGCTCCCAGTGCTGTGAAAGGGCCAAAGGCTTCGTGAAGCAATGGCACTGCGATGGCCGTGGTGGCGAATGGCTCAAGATATAGAAAGATGCCTGCCTTAGATGCCCCGAGAGAAGCTACTCCGCGCTGCCAGAACCAATGGGAGATTGCGGTTGTAATCACACCTAAAAATAGAAGAGCGATAAAAATATTGAAGGGGAGATTAATTAATACCGTCAAATTTGAGGAAGCCAAAACTATTCCCGTGGAGCATATAGCCGAAGGCAGCAGAACCACAAATGTTAACAGCAGTGGATCTATCGTTCGCGAAATCTTTCGACTTACGATTGTGTATAAGGCCCAGGTATGCGCAGAGGCCAGAACCAGCCAGTCACCGGTTGACCTCAACCAGGATATATCCGAAATTTTTCCTTTTGAGATTAGGAAAATAACGCCTAAAGTTGCCAGCGAAATTCCCAATATCATGGAGAAATGAATTTTCTCTTTTAAAAATAGAATAGCCATGACCATTACAATCAAGGGAATTATAGAGATAATCCAACCGGTGTTGGTGGCAGTAGTGTATTTAATGCCGGTTATTTGAATAAAAAAGTGGGCCAGCATAATGAGCGATGCCAATAGAATACTAAGTTTATTATCCCCAAAGCTGATTTTGACTCTATTAACGAGTATCAAAATGAAAAGCACCGGTAGTCCGATTATTAAACGGAAAGCCATTAATTCCACAGGTGACAGATAACCGAGACAAATTTTCGTAGCAACGAAAGACGCACCCCAGGTCAGTGCAGCAAATGCAAGTAGAATTCGAGATAAAAGCATTTGAGGATTATAAAAAGGCATTAAGAGAATGTCAAATCAGGAAATATTGTAATGGTATATTCCAGGCAAAATAAAAGGCGACCTCAATTGAAGTCGCCTTAAAAAATTAAGAAATAACGAAGAACTACTTCAACAAAATCATCTTAATCGACTTGGTTTGCTTATCAGTGTGCAGGCGAGCAAAGTATACGCCGGAGGCCACGTCGCCGGCATTCCAAGTAACTAAATGAGATCCGGCAAGCTGATGACCGTCGGAAAGCTTAGCCACTTCGCGGCCCATAATATCATAAATTGAAAGGGTCACGTCGGCCGGACGAGCCAGATTATACTTGATAATCGTGGAGGGGTTAAACGGATTAGGATAATTTTGATTCAAGGTAAAATCGCCTGGAAGCTGGGCGTCATCCCCGACTGATTCGGGTATGGTGGCTGCCAAAACTAATAGAGAGAAGCGATCCGCCACCAAAATGTAACCGCTGGTGAAGAAGATTCCCTCGGAGAGTCCGGGAGTATCATAACTTCCTACTGGATAAGGCAATGCCGGGTTGGAGATATTCAGCGCCAAAACACCCTGAGCTCTCAAGGCAAGATATGCGACGTCGCCATCGATAAATACCTTGCGGCAATCGCCGCCTGTGTCATACCTGCGGACGAGAGTTGGGTTCTGGGGATTAGAGACGTTAAGAATGAGGAAACCGTTGGTACCATCAGCGATATAAGCGCGCGTTCCTGAAACTACGACACCCGCGGCAAACCCCGGTGTATTATAATTTCCGACATGGCTGGGGTTAACCGGATTGGAAATATCGATGATATCCAGCCCGTTACCCCAATCGGCGACATAAGCGTAGTTGCCAGCAACTGCCACAGCCCAGGCATCGCCAACAGTTTGATATGATCCTACGAAGGTCGGTTGAGCGGGATTGGAGACATTGATAATCTGTAAACCGTGATTGTAATCGGCAACGTAGGCATAATTTCCTGCCTGACAAACACCATACGCGGTACCCGGCGTATCATACTCGCCTACAATGCTGTAATTTCCCGTTACGACATCAATTATTTGAATACCGGCTGTGCCATCCGCAATATAGGCATATTGACCTTGAATACAGAGATTCATAGCGCTGCCAGGGGTATCGTGCCCGCCGGCCATGGCTGGATTAATATGATCGGTGAAATCAAGAACATTCATACCGGTTTTGCTGGTAGCAGTGTAAATATAAGATCCGGTGATGAAAAGACCGACAGATGAGCCCATTGTGGAGTATGAACCGGTTAGGGTTGGATGGGCGATATCGGTCAGGTTGAAGATTTTAACGCCAGACTGGTAGTCAGTCATGTAAGCATAAGTACCGGAGACAAAAATCGAAGTCGCGAAATCATCGCCTCGGGCGGTACTAATCATTACCGGAGTTGCTGGATTAGAGATATCGACAATCTCCATTCCACCGGAAGTTATTGAAACATAAGCGTAGCCGCCATTGGCGACGATATTAAATGCGGGGCAATCGGTAGCGAAGCTAGCAACCAGTGCCGGGTGAGCAGCATCGGAAGTGTTGAAAACTCGAACCTGTCCATCAGTGAGATAAGCATAATTATTCGAATAGGAAACAGAAATCGCCGTGCCTGGAGTCAGGGCCTGCCCCAAAAGAACGGGGGCGGCTGGATTGGTAATATTGACAATACCCAGGCCATGATCACCCATAGCAATATATGCCTTCGATTCGGAAATAACGATATCATTAGCGGGGCCTGGAGTAGAAATACGAGTGACCAAAGCCGGACTTGCCGGATTGGAAATATTAAAAATTTGTACTCCCATGCCGAGTTCAGCCACATATAGATAGTTGCCTTGAACAGTGAGCGCCTGAGCATATCCGTAAGTGGGATACCGAGTGAATTCTTCGGGATTAGCAGGGTTGGTGATATCAACAACGATAAATCCAACAAAGCCATCAGCTACGTAAACATAATGGCCCGAAATGGCAAGATCGCGACCATTACCCTCGAAACAGAGTTTATTGGCAAACGTGGGATTGGCCGGATTGCTCACATTGAGCGTAACCAAACCGTTTTCAAAAATGCAGTAAGCATTGTTGCCAACAACATTGACCTGTCGCGCTCCGGTCCAAAATGCCGAATTGACAAGTCCAATGTTATCGGCGTATGCCACCGCGGATGCCATGAGGAATGCCATAAGAACCAAACCAAAAGCAACGCGTTTCATACGAACCTCCTACCCCTATCGAACAAGTTATTTTTTTTTAAAAGCACAATTTGGCCTACGCACCAAAAGCGAAGAAATAGAGCGGTACGCTTCCAACTAAATCTATATGACATTGTAAGTTTGTCAAGGTTCTTTTGCATATAATCTGCAAGAATCAGCATCCCCGGCTCCATTCTCGAACAGTTTACATAATTCTTGGGTTTCCCTCGTCGACATAAGTTCGTTAAATAGCAACTACTTAAGTGAATTTTGTTGAACCCGCTCCTTTGTTGATTGCATTTGAGCGATCTCCACTATTTTAATCGGATTATAAAGATGCAAATTAAATGCCGACAGGGGACATATTATTGCTGGCCATTCCCCTAGCCCCAGCGGCTATAGAACTAAACATTGTTAACGCAAAAATATCAAGAAGTCGAATCATTCAGGTGAATTTTAAGAGGAAGGTTTAAATTAGTGGATTACGTGGCCAAACATTTGGCCGTCAGGTGAGGGCACCTGACGGCACAGAAGACGCACAATGATTTGGAGTTTCTTACAAGTTGGCGAT
>DOTU01000193.1 GCA_003520965.1 Candidatus Zixiibacteriota bacterium | reverse complement strand
AATAAAAACCAGCGGGCATTTTTGGAAAAAAGCTTAATATGAGCGAGATAATCATTTATTTGCGTCTTCAACATTTTATCACCAGTAACTATTAATATACAAATCCTATTCGTTCAAAATAATTAAAAATAACCTGAATTGGGTAAAAACCAGGATTGGAACCGCCGCGAGATAACAAATATACGTAACTGTAAACCATTTGGTTGCCTCAAAAATCAATTTGCCGGTCCGGCATTAAATCGACTTGCTAAATTCGCAAAAACTATTGTATTTTTATCATAGCAATTCGTTTTAAATAGCTTAAGTATGCGGCTTAGTCTGGAGATATTATGAGAAATTCAATTTTGATTGCAGCGGCGAGTATCGCTTGCGTCTGCCTGATTATTGGTTGCAGCGATAAAGGTGAAAATGTCATTTCCGGAAATGGTGTTATCACTTATATAAGCCTTGAGGGATGCTGGGGAATTATGATGGATGACGGTATGCACTATACAGTCTACAATCTCCCCGAGTCGTTCCGGCATGAGGGGCTACGAGTTCGAATAACTGCCAATCGGATCGAGCCTGCAGCATTCTACTGCCAGGTTGGGCCTTTCATAGAAATCATCGATATCAGACTGATATAATCGTCCCATAAAAAGATGAAGACCGGTCTCAAGGAGGGAATGAAAGACCGGTCTTCGGAGGGTGCGGATTGCTCCGACCCATAAGGGTTTGGCGCAATTCACGCTATTCGGGGGCAGCGGGCGGGGGGTTCGTTGCGATTTTGCTCATCAGCTAATTCAAATGCAATTTCCGTGCCTTTGATATCTATATTTTTCTCCGTCTTAATACGCGGCATATCAAACGATTATAGCCACGCATTTCAGAGCGATTCCAAATGATTCAGAAATACTACAAACTTCAATCTAAAGCGTGAAATTAAATGCAGAGAATTATGTTAAGTAATTAAAGTTACCCGCAACCGTGATTACGGATACATCCCAATAAATTTTGAATTTTGGGTTTTGTAACGACTCAAGTTTTAAATCCTTACCGAAGATAGAAAATTATTTATAAAGTTTAGAATGTGTTTGTAACTTAATAGGGCACAATATATTGTGTCCCTGTCGACAGACAAAACTACCTCTCCTCACCAAAATACTTTCCTGGCAAAATCCCAAATTTCTGAAAAATTTCCAAAAGCTATTTCTCCTATGAAAAGACAAAAGTAAGCCTGACACGCTCCACGCTCTTAAAAGGGCCTCAAAATGGGTTCAATGTGCATTTCGTTTTGTAGGGGCTTAAAGGGTGGAAGGAGGAATGTTGAAAAAAATAACTGAAATACTGATCGGCAGCCTTTCGCTTGATACGCCGGATGCGCGCAAGGCCGCTCTGATTGACAAAATCAACACCGTCATCAAACCGCCGCGCGAGGCTAAAGCGGATAATGTCAATATCCGGGCCATGTATGTGGTCAACGATCTGGTTAACTCGCACGGCGGGCAATTTCGCCGTGAGGATCTAACCAAGCTCTGCGAATTGATCGTCGATACGCCGGTATTGGTTGGCCACAATCGTGCGGAGGCCCCATTAGCACGCACCTTTCATGCTGAACTCGAAGAGAAAGGGAATGCCCTCTGGCTAAAAAGCTATTTCTACTGGCCCAAGTCCGGTGAGCAAGATGATCTGCTTCTCAAAGTTGATTCGGGCATTTTGAAGGAATGCTCCATCTCGTTCATCTACACAACCCCGGAATGCTCGATCTGCGGTGAGGATATCCGCAAATGCCCACATGAGCTTGGCTCAGCCTACGACACCCCACATTTCATCTATGGCGGTATCTCACAAGTGCTGGAAACATCGCTGGTGTACAAAGGCTCGGTTAAAGGTACCTATATCACCGACAAGCTCTCGATGAAAGAAGATGCGGGCTTGATCAATCGGCTTGAAGTTAATACGGACTTAACAGATGGCAAAACCGCAATTATCCCGATTTCTCTTAGTGATGATTCTCTCGTCAAACTTAAATCAGAGATGGATGAGATCAAGCTCTGCCGGGCAATCAACAATGGAAAGCATTTTATCCTAATTCAGAAAAAGGCGGCTTCTCATGCCTGAAAAGGAGATGGCTATCAAGTTTTTAATCAATTTCGCAGTCACGATTGCGGCGGCGCTTTCAGGGTACTTCGCGGCTTATACGGGATTGCGTGTTGAACTGGCCGCCAAAGCCGAGGCGCGCTATGTGGATCAGCTTGATGTGCGCCTGGCCCGCCTGGAGGCTTCTATCGACGAACGGTTCGCCTCGAAAGACGATTTCTCCGAATTCAAGAATGTGGTGGTTGGCAAGCTCTCGGCAATTGAAACGATGCTTGGAGAACAAAATCGAGAAAATCAAAAGCAACCGGAATACAACGATTTTGGTCAGGGCAAGCCCTGACACTTAAGGAGGTCAAATTGGTAATAGAAGAATTAAGCAAACGTCTCGATGGAATCAAAAAAACAATTGAGGACGCTTTCGAAAAAGGCTCGATCGATTTTGATCAAATTATCGACGAATTGGAGTCAATAAGCGGCGAACTCAAGACCGGGGAGAGTTTACAATCGCTCAAATCTGGGATTCAAAAAAATCCAACACAGCATAGAAAAATCATCAATTCGGAAGAGTACAGATAAAACACAAAGCCGGGTCACAATTGAAGTGACCCCGATTGAAAGGAGAAACAATGACAGTAAGAGATCAAAACCTGCAAACTATCGGATTTCAAACCGCCACTTTCAAGATTCATCAGACATCAACTGTCGATGACCTAAGAGACGCCGATATCGGCAAGGCAGTTAGCATTGTGGGAAATTACGAGGTTAGCCTCGGTACCAACGGTGGCTTGCTATTGGGAAAGCTGATCGATCTTTCGCTCACCGACGCCGACAACGGCAAGCGCGTAGCTACAGTCCAGGTTGGTGGCATCTGCACATTGACCTCAGCGGCGACTACGCCCGCTGTTGGAAATCGCGTCGTAGTTAATGGCGCAGGAGCAGTCAAGCAGGCCCCTGTACTGGCAGCTTATGATCCTGCCGGCGGCAACGTTGCCCGAGGCACGGTGCTCAATGTCAATGGAACAACGGATGTGACATTGATATTGAATTAATAAACCGTCTTAAGGTCAGAGCAATTCCTAACACTCAGAATAACTCTGTGGTGTCGGGTCGCCTGACCCGACACGAAACCGTCAGGTGCGACCACCTGACGGCACAAAAAATCAATAACCCCTTAATAGTCGGTCTTTTCTAAGGCCGCGATTCTCCGGGGCCGGAAAGCCCCGGCTATTAACCCAAAGAAGGAGAAAAATAATGGAAATGGAAAAGCTTTTATCATCTGATCTGGGGAATTCTTATGTCACCGATAACAAAGGCTCGAAATCAGT
>DOTU01000337.1:3839-4528 GCA_003520965.1 Candidatus Zixiibacteriota bacterium | reverse complement strand
TCGACACATCGCAGGATCCGGATGGCCAGGCAGATCATGGCACGGTTACCTGGTCTACTCTTGGGGGTGAATCCTCCACCCATCTCTATGGGCCGTCATATAAAGCGAACTTCATTCTGGCCAAAACGGAAGTGGTATCATCGGAGCGGCATATCGAGGAAGATAACTGGGCAGCAGCAGCGCAATGGGCGGATTCTATTGGAGCTTCGGTGATTTCATCGTCATTAGGGTATCGCGTTTTCGATGCCGGACAAGGTGATTATGAGTATAGCGATCTCGACGGTAATACAACTATCGTTACTCAGGCTGCCGACCTGGCCGCATATAACGGTATTGCGGTTTGCAACGCTATGGGAAACCAGGGGAATATTCCGGGTTCAATCACCGCTCCAGCGGACGCGGATTCTATTATCTCGTGCGGGGCTGTTAATCCCTCCGGCACTATTTGCGATTTTTCATCCTGGGGACCGACATACGATGATCGTACTAAGCCTGAGGTTTGCGCGCAGGGTGAACAAACGGTTTGCGCCGATCCCGGAAATATGAATGGTTATACTTATTCATCGGGAACATCGCTTTCGACTCCGCTGGTTGGGGGAGCGAGTGGAATTCTACTTTCGGCTCATCCCAATTGGACAAATATGATGGTGCGCGAAGCACTGATGATGACCGCCACAAAGACCGATTCG
>DOTU01000337.1:0-3511 GCA_003520965.1 Candidatus Zixiibacteriota bacterium | reverse complement strand
GATATCGTATTCAATTTTAAGCCGTTACTGGGAGCGGCCTCGGGACAGCCAATTAATATCAATATTAATATCACAGGCGGTACGGGAATCGCCTCAGCGTCAATTTTCTGGCGCGCGGGAAATGATGGCGATTTCGATGAACTGCCACTGGTGCTGGTCGATAGTGCAAACTACACGGTTCAGATACCGGGGCAATTGGATTCATTGGTACAGTTTTATTTTAAGGCAATCGATAATGGGGGAAGTTTCGCTTATTATCCAGTTGGCGGCGTGATGCATCCATACTCTATTGGGCTTGGATTAACACAATTCGTCGATACATTCGATGATGGACTTCTGTACTGGGAGGGCGGTGGAATCAAGAACGCCTGGGGTCCTGATGTTAAATATGCTCATAGCGGAATGCTTAGCGTGACAGATTCGCCTACCGAAGATTATAAAAATGGTGCAGATAGCTGGCTTCGTTCAACGTTTGTGCTAAATCTCACACAGGTGACGAGTGCAGCGATATCGTTCTACTGGCGCGGGGTTATGCAAAGCGGTCACGATTCCCTTCATATTGAAGCGTCAACTGATGGTGGTAACAACTGGTCTCGCGTAGGTCCATCTCTAACCGGGACGGGAACTTCATTTGTGCGATATAATGCCAGTTTAGCGTCATACTTTGGAAATAGCGACGTTCGTCTAAGATTTCACTTTGTAAGTGATGCCAGCACTCGTCGCGAGGGTGTATATATCGATGATTTCGCTTATAACTGGGAGGCCACCGGTGTCAACGATAACGGCCAGATTATCCCGGCGGCTTTTAGTTTGGGGCAGAATTATCCCAACCCATTTAACCCATCAACGACAATTTCGTTCTCGCTTCCCAATAAGGCGTCAGTGAATTTAAGCGTATTCGATCTTCTTGGCCGTCGAGTAAAAACGCTGATTAGCGCGGAGCTTCCTGCGGGGCTACACAACATTATCTGGGATGGCCGCGATGAGACGGGAAGCAATGTTTCGAGCGGAATTTATCTTTATAAACTTGATTCATCCGGGGCGAACGTTGCCCGGCGAATGACGCTTTTAAGATAGCGATTTTACTAATGATTCAGAGGCGGCTTATCAACAAGTCGCCTTTTTTTATGCAGTAATATTTCCTAATGACAGGATAGTTCGCCGGTTGACAAGGCTATTTCTATGTTTATATAATCGGCTTTGAGTGATATGGAAAAGCAGTTATCAGAAGGGCAGGAACTAAAATCGTAAATCATCTGTTAATGGGCAGGTATGAAAGAAAGTTTATCCCATAAAGAACGAATCGAACGGATTTTAAGCGGGCAGGAGATCGATAGGCCGGCAATCTCGGCCTGGCGTCATTTTTACGACCGCGAGAACAGTGCACAAGACTTGACTGAGGCGATGATCGAGTTCCAACGCAAATTCGATTGGGATTTTATGAAGATCAATCCGCGGGCTTCATATCATATCGAGGATTGGGGAGCGAGATATACGCAGTCAAACGAGCCTCTACAAAAAGCAATTAAGATCAGCCTGCCTATTAATAAAGTAACTGATTGGGCAAAGATCAGGCCGTTGTCGCCGGCGGCCGGAGTACTTGGCGAGATTCTATCGGCAACGCAGGAGATCGTAAATCGGATAGGCTCAGAGATTCATATCGTGCAAACTGTTTTCTCACCTCTCTCGATTGCCGGAGATTTAGTCGATGGCGGAGATGAGCATTTTGTCAAGCTACTGCGCGAGGGACCGTCAGAGCTTCATACAGCGTTAGAAGCGATTACTGAGACGTTTGTGGGCTTTGTCAAGGAGTTGATGAAAACGGGTATCTCGGGTATCTTTTTCGCCACCACAGAGTGGGCCAGCCGAAGCCTAATTACGGAGGAAGAGTATCTGAAATTTGGCCGTCCCTACGACCTTAAGGTTCTGAGGGCTGCCGCATTCGCCAGATTCAATATTTTGCATGTTTGTAGCAAGAATAATATGCTGCCGCTTTTTAGAGATTACCCTGCGCCGGTTATAAGCTGGAGTCCGTTTGAGTCGGGAAATCTATCTATTCACCTGGCGGCACAGATAATCGATAAGATATTTTTGGCCGGAATGGATCATAATGTGGCTCTTCGGGATGGACCACCGAGTGCGATCAAGAAACAAATCGAGGATTCGCTGAGCGAAGTTCCGCTAGGAAGTCTAATGATCGGCCCCGGATGCGCCCTGAAGGTTGATACTCCTGACGGAAATCTTCAGACTGCTATCGATGCAGTCAAGAAATGGGAAAATAAATGAGTGACGATTATATCTCCACTGTCTCAAATGAGCATGTCATCGAGATGGCCGATGACTTTATTAAGACCGCATCCAATGCTCACTCCGCCATGGAGGGGATTGTTGGGCTTCTTAAAGCGAGCTTTGGCTATTATGATTGGGTAGGTATCTATCTTCTCAGTGATAGCCAAACGTTGAAATTGGGGCCATTCCGTGGTGAACCATCGCCGCATACAGTGATATCAATCGAAAGCGGTATTTGCGGGGCAGCGGTTCGCGAGAAACAGACAATTGTCGTGCCCGATGTCAAAGCCGATCCTCGTTTCCTGGCTTGCTCGCTTCGGACGCGCTCAGAGATTGTTGTGCCAATCAAAAAAGGCGAAAATATTGTCGGAGAAATCGATATCGATTCCGATACCCCGAATGCTTTCAAGGATAGTGATCGGCGGATGCTGGAAGCGATTGCGGATAAGTTGGCTGAGATACTGTAATTTGTTCAAAGTGCTTCATAGAATGTCAAATCTCTGGAGACCTGCCTGCCGGCAGGCAGGGATTTGACCTGCAACTGGGAAGGCGCGGGTCCCGCTTGCGACCAAAGGTCGCATGGAAACCGATCTCATCATTTAATAAACCGATAATAGGATTTCAGTTTTTGCATTCATTGAAGCCATTTCTTAAATAAGGTTTCCTCTTTCGACCCTTTGGGTCGAAAGGCGGGACCCGCTTGTTTTTGAATTGCCCTTGCCGCCTACTGTCCTCATCAATATATTGGAGGCTCAATCGGGGAGAGGTGCCTGAGCGGTTGAAAGGGGCGGTCTCGAAAACCGTTGAGCCTGTAAGGGCTCCCAGGGTTCGAATCCCTGCCTCTCCGGATGAAATCAATAGCTAAATAACCCCAACTTCAATATTCCATTGGTCACGGCCCAACCCAAATGGCTTGATAAAATGGGTTGATTGGCGTCCAAAATATCGTATATTAGTGGCTTGATTTTTGGGAAAAGCAAAGGGGATAAGCTTTGTTCGAGAAAATTTTAGTCGCAAACAGAGGGGAGATTGCTCTCCGGATAATCAGGGCCTGTAAAGAGCTCGGTATCCGGACTGTAGCCGTTTATTCTGAGGCTGATATCACCTCTCTACATGTCCGTTTCGCCGACGAGAAGATCTGTATCGGGCCTCCGCCGCCCGGGGAAAGCTACCTTGATCCTCGCAGGATTGTCTCGGCAGCCGAAATCACCAACTCCGACGC
>DOTU01000196.1:1519-3666 GCA_003520965.1 Candidatus Zixiibacteriota bacterium | reverse complement strand
ACCGGTGATATTGGCTTGTTCTTTATCACCCAAGAAACCGCTATTGCGGCAGGGATGAGACGTATCGAGGCGATTAGCGGCACCGAGGCCAAGAGATTTTTCGATGAGCAAAACGATATCGTCTCAAAAATTAAAAGCTATCTGGCGAAAAAGACAGATACCCTGAGCGACGAGGATATCGCCAATTTCAAGTCGCTGGCCGGCACCGCCCACAGGAGAATTCTTCAAAAGGAAGGGCTGTTTGGGCCGATTCAGGATTTCCAAACTGAATTTGAGAAAAATATTCGTAACAAAGAGCGTGAGGCCAAAGGCAAGCTTGCCCAGGAGGCCACAGCGGTTGAACCGCAAGCAGAGATATCTGATATTTTAATATTTACAATCCCGGCTGCAGATTCCAAGGCGCTCATGGTTTTCTCAGATAGTTTCAAAAAAACTTACTCTGATTCATGCGTGGTGACGATATCGGATTCTAACGGCGCCCTGACTATTACCTCGCCAAATCCCGCACGCGGGCAAGAGGTTTTCAAAGAGGTAGTCGCCGTTTCCGGTGGCCGCGGCGGCGGACAAGGTACGATTCGAGGCAGTATCCCGGTAGATAAGATAGATGCTGTCATAGGGGCCCTTAAAAGAAAGTTTGGGTAAGATGTCAACAACCTTCCAGCGGCTCATGGCTGTCAGAAAGGGGAAGCAGTGTGGTTTTTGGGTGCTGCTCGATCCCGACAAGAAATCTTCCCAGGTCCTTGCTCGCTATGCCAAGACGATGGAAGCGGCGGGGGTTGACGGCTTTTTAATCGGCTCGTCGATCATGGTTTCAGCCTCGTTTGAACGCGCCGTCAAAGCCGTGAAAAAAGCGGTGCGGGTGCCGCTGATCATCTTCCCAAATGGCTCGGGGATGCTTTCAAAGACAGCCGACGCGGTGCTGTTTACCTCGCTAATTTCCGGACGAAATCCGAATCTATTAATCGACGAGCAAGTTAAGGCCGCACCGGCGATAAAAGCGTTGGGGCTGGAAACAATACCAACCGGATATATTTTGATCGAATCGGGCAACCTGACCTCAGTTTGTTATATTTCCAACACCATGCCGATCCCTCGCAACAAACCTGAGATTGTCAAAGCCCACGCCTTAGCCGCTGAATATTTGGGAATGAAGCTTGTCTATCTTGAGGCTGGCTCGGGCGCGTCAATGCCTGTTCCGGCGGAAACAGTCAGACAGGTAGTAAAATATGTTACTCTGCCAATAATCGTCGGCGGGGGTATCAGTGACCCGTCTTATGCCCGAAAGATTGCCTTGGCGGGGGCATCATTTATTGTTGTAGGGAATGCCTTGGAAAACGATTCCACGGGAGCAATGGCCAAATCGTTTGCCCAGGCCATTCACTTTAACGGTATAAAAGATTAATATGAATCTCGATGAGATAAAAAAAGCGCTAAGCGATTCGGCCAAGATTAAGATGGTTATGGCCGATACGATGGCTGAGCGAATTGGTGAAGTCGTTGAAGCGCTTGCGGCGACTATTCGAAGCGGCGGCAAAGCGATCTTTTGCGGTAACGGTGGCTCAGCTGCCGATAGCCAGCATCTGGCCACGGAGCTTGTGGTGCGCTTGAGCGGCAACAATAACCGCAAGGCTCTGCCGGCGCTTGCGCTGACCACCAACAGCTCAATTCTGACCGCCTGCGCCAATGATTTTGGTTTTGACGAAATTTTCGCTCGTCAAATTGAGGCGTTGGGCGCACCCGGCGATATCTTATTTGCGATTTCGACTTCAGGAAATTCCGAAAACGTTATCAGGGCAACGAAGGCTGCTAAACGGATTGGCCTGGTAACGGTCGGATTTTTGGGTTGTGGTGGCGGCAAATTGGCGAGCCTGGTTGACCACGCACTTGTTATCCCCTCTGATGATACGCAACGAGTTCAGGAGGGGCATATCGCCATGGGCCATATCATAATCGCCAATATGGAGCAGATACTGGGTCTCGGCTCGGCCCGGTGATCATCTGCTTATGTCCGAGCCTCCGTCAATTCCACCTTTAAGCGAAAAAAATATTTCCCGTCCCGATAGAATTTTCAAAAATTCAGTATGGATGTTGATCGGCCAGGCTGGATCGGCGCTTCTTTCGTTTGTGGCTATTTTTGCCATGACCCG
>DOTU01000196.1:0-1206 GCA_003520965.1 Candidatus Zixiibacteriota bacterium | reverse complement strand
TGATTCCGCTCTCCGATTTGGGATTTGATCTCTATATGGTCCGCGTCATCTCGGCGGATACGTCTCGCCTCTCGAATGAGCTTTCGCGCACCTTATCGATAAAGGCAATCCTCTCGGCGGTTGTTTGGGCGTTGATGATTACGGCCGCATTCATTCTCCGTTACGACGCTCTTCTGATTGGGTATGTGGCGCTGATTGGATTATCACTGGTTATCGCTTCTCTAGCGCAAAGCTTTATCGGGGCAATCAGGGCCATACGCAAGATGCGTCTGGAATCGTATTCTCTTCTGGCGGGTCGGGCATCAACTACATTGGGGATCCTGATTCTAATATTTCTTAAGGCCAATTTAACGGTAATAATATTGGCCTACCTTTTGGGCTCAATTCTTCTTTTAGGATCAGCTTCTTATTTTCTTAAAAAAGAAATTGGAACGCTCGGTTTGTTTTTTAGCCTGTCGGGCTGGCAAGCGAGACTTGCCGGAGCGTTGCCTTTTGGAATCACGGCCATACTCACCGCTGTTTATTATAAGATTGATACGGTTATGCTCTCCAAAATGCAGGATACCACGTCGGTGGGATTTTACAGCAGTGCTCAAAATCTGATAACCGGCAGCATGATGTTAGCGACTCCTCTGGTGGTATCTATTTATCCGGCGATGGCGGCAGTGTATAAGGAACGAAAAGCAGAGGCGGAGAATATTTTTCAGCGCGGATTGGTTTTCATCCTCCTTTTGGGTATTCCATTGGGAGTAGGAACATCCCTGATGGCCGGGACCTTAATCAAATTTATCTATGGGGTGAAATTTCTATTAGCTATTCCGCTGCTGACGATAGTTGCTTTTAAGATACCGCTTGTCTTTTCGACTTTGCTTATAGGAAATTCGCTGGGGGCGATCGGGTATCAGAAAAAGGTGGCAATTGCCACCTGCGTAACCTCGCTTTTTAATATCATCATGAATCTAATTTTAATTCCCCAATATGGAGCCAGGGCGGCAGCGACCGTAACTGTTGCCACTGAACTGCTGGCGGTAATTCAGGTGATCTTTATCTCTCGCGGTAAACTTGATTTGGCAATTGCGCCGCAGTTTATCAAAATTATTATCTGCTGCGCGGCAGGGACAGCAGGTTTTACAATATTTAAGGGAATGATCGGCTCCTGGGTGGCGGCAGCGGTTTTTGCCATCATTTATGCGGGGCTGGCGCTGG
>DOTU01000036.1 GCA_003520965.1 Candidatus Zixiibacteriota bacterium | reverse complement strand
AATTTCAGGCGGTTGGATTTATTATCCCCGGCCTGATCGCCAACTGGATGGAGCGGCAGGGAGTTATTCAAACCTTAAGTACCATGGTGGTAGCCGCCGTGGTGGTGCGCCTCCTGCTCATGATATTCTCCGGCGGGCAGGTGATAGCATGAGAGCGCGCGAAGTAAACCCGTCAATAAGGCTTCTGGTTCTTCTGGCCATTATTTCCCTGGGGATATTTTATCTGGCTGAGGCTACTCGCCATAAAAAACAAGCTCCATATTATGATTTAAAATTCAAGGCTGCCACGCTTGATAAAAAATGCCAGAGCCTGATCCATGATGAGCTAAAAAAACGCGGTATTGCCATAGATTTTGAAAATGATCCTAACGGCAGCGGTCTGATAGGGGAACAAAGCACTCTTATCACCACCGACCTTGGTGATCTGCGCAGTAAACTGGTGTCTACAAATCCCAATTTCGCCGCAGCTTTCGTGGAGATGTTCAAAGAATGCAATCTCAAACGCGGGGATCGAATCGCGGCGGCGATTACCGGCTCTTTTCCGGGAGTCAATATCGCCTTTTATTCCGCCTGTGAAGTGATGGATCTGCAGCCTGTGGTAATCACCTCGCTTGGTTCGTCAACCTGGGGAGCCAATAACCCCGATTTTACCTGGCTCGATATGGAAAAGCTCCTTTATGACGCCAAAGTAATCAGCAATCGTTCGGTGGCTGCGTCACTTGGCGGCGGAACGGATAACGGGCGCGGGCTATCACTGACCGGCAGACGGCTCTTGTTGGACGCCATCAGGCGTAATAATGTAGAGCTTATTTTTACGGGTAATCTTGAGGATATCCTGCAGGGCACCGGGTCGCTTAGGCAGAATATAGATCTTCGAATGAAGATATATGAAAACCAGACCAAGGGGCAATCTTACGCGGCTTATGTCAATATCGGCGGTAGTCTGGCCTCACTGGGCTCGTCTCAAAATGGGAAATTGTTGCCTTCGGGAGTTAATTTACGCCTCATACAGGCGAATTTCCCGGCCCGAGGAGTAATCAATATCATGGCTGAGCGTAAGATTCCGATCATCCACGTTATGCAGCCAATCGATATTGCCGATGCCTATGGATTATCGGTTGAAACAACTCCTGCGCCCGAAGCCGGTAAAGACCCGATTTTCCAGCGCGACGAGTATTCCATTACCTCGACTATCATTTACACTATCCTGCTTATGATAATAGTGGCGGTTTTCATTCGCATTGATGTTAAATATTATGTCAGGCGACAAACCAAGATCCTCTTTCCTCCAAGAAGTGGTGAGGATCCGGAGCTATAGGATGAATAAGATTGGAACCATAGTAATGGCGATTGTGCTTTTAATCGCCGGAAACTCATTTGCTGCAGATACCACAGGTGTGGTATACAAAGTTTTCACTCCCACTGGCGCCGGTAAAAGCGTTCTAGTTAAATCGGGCGACAAGCAATTAAAGTATTTTGCTGTCGAAAAAGGCGTCTCTTTCGGTTTTAATGTCACCGGGCCAACCAAGGTGAAAATAATGACTCGCGCCGAATTCAAACCAGGTATAAAGGAGCTAAATTATGAAATCCAGACCTGGGAAGCTAATCATTTAATAAAGGGCCGTAAAGCGACAACAACACCCTCGGCGCTATCTGTTGGTGGCCTGAATATCGGTTTGGCTCGAGATATGATCATCGATGTCCCTGAGGGAATGCACAGCTATCGTCTCTGGATCACATCGGATAAGACCGATAGGTACTACGTCCGTTTTTATCAAATCGGAGCTGTATCTGAAACCGAGCCCGACTACATACAACCAACTCAGTTTAAACAACAGGTGACACTGGTATCGGGCAATAACCTGCAAGCATATTACCTGGTAGATGCCACAGGGGGAGTCAGCTTAACTGTTACAGGTCCGATGTCCCTTGAGATTTTCTGCCGTGCCAATTACGATCACGACATGAAAGGGAGAGCCAAGTACACCTTGGGAATGTCTGAGGAAGGTCGGGAGATTACCCAGTTTTCGGGGGTTGTTTCGATGTCGTCCAAAGCTCAATTTAAGGAGCTTAGCGAACTAATACCGTCAACTCTGAACACCTACACCTATAGTGTGCCCGCCGGTAAGCATATATATCAGTTCAAAAAACTTGAATCGGCTACGCCAAATCTGGCTCTCAGATTCAGAGTGGCCAAATCATCGAATCCGGGATCGGTTCAATGAAATTACGGCGTTATTCGAATATCATTATTTTGGCATTTCTTTTTATGGCAGTGCTAATTTCTCCGGCTATTGCCAAAAAGAAGCACGCTAAAGCGCAGCCGAAATATTTTATTCTCGATGTCAGCCTCGGCCTTACTTACGATGATAATATTTTAAGATACTCCGATGCCGATCTGGATTTATACGGTTCCGATATCCAACCGGCCAAATTCGCCATCGAATCGGAGAACGATTGGATTGTTACTCCTCAGATCCGGCCCCGTTTAGAGCACCGATTTATCGGGGGCCAACAAGCTTCATTGACATTAGGCTACGATTATTTTGGATATATTAAAAACGATATCAGGCGCTATAGCCGTTTTTCGATAAGCGCCCAGCATTACTTCTCAAAAAAAGGATATGCCCAACTCAGCTACGGGTATATTCCCAAATACTATTACCGCAATCTTTACTATGGCGGTGACAGTTTGGCGGCCGATCTCTATCTGCCCGCTAAATTTTCAAAAAATACTCTCCGGGCAGAAGTGGGATACGATTTCACCAAAGAGATCAAAGGTTCTGTTAGTTACCAATATCTGAAAAAATCTTACAATCATGAGTTCAATTACCGCGATTTGAGTTTAAACGGTTTCGCGGTTGATGGCGTCTGGCGGGCCATGAAAATCCTCAAAGTATGGGCGGGATACAATTACGAAAACGCCAAAGCCAAAGGCGCGGATATGGCTGATACGCTTCCCGATTACTCCTATATCGCCTGGGATGTAACGGCTGGCGTGCGCCACTATATGAATATTTGGCCCCAACTCAAGCCGGAAGTATATACCAGCGTGCAATTCCGGCATACTACTTATCAATCATCGAAGGTACCCAGGTTATTTAATACGGTGCATGCCTATCAGTATGGACGTTCCGATAACAACTATCAGCTTCGTCTCGGAGCGGCCTGTCAAATACCATATAAGCTGCGCTTGGAATTAGATTACACATTTTCCTTGAAACGCGCCTCGTTGCCCGATATTTACCCAAACCCGTTCTGGAATATTACCCAATCGACAAACGAACTCGAACGGAAACTCAATTATTCCGCCAATACTATCACTCTGAGAGTCTCCAGGCAATTTTAGCCCGGATAATCCCATAGAACTTGACCATCTCCCTCTTGAATTGTATAATTCATGATGGGAGTTTCTTTTTTTTCGCTATATGATATCTGATATCGATCAACAATTTGCGGCCCAGCGCAATTACATGGTACGAACCCAGATCGAGGCTCGCGGCGTATCCGATCGGAGAGTGCTCGATGCCATGCGGAGCGTGCCCCGTCATCTTTTTCTGCCAGAGAATCTGCGACGGTTAGCTTATGACGATTCTCCGGTTTCGATTGGGTATGGGCAGACGATAAGCCAGCCATATATCGTAGCCTATATGACCGAGCTTCTGCAGCCTGAACCGACCGATATAGTTCTTGATTTAGGTACCGGGTCAGGTTATCAGGCGGCTATCCTGGCGCAGCTTGTAAAAACCGTCTATACCATTGAAATTGTACCGGAGCTAAAAAAGATGGCCGAAACGGTGCTTGAGCATCTTAAATATGCGAATGTTAGCAGCCGGGTGGGGGATGGTTATTACGGGTGGCCCGAGGCGGCTCCATTTAATGGCATTGTCGTAGCCGCTGCGCCGGGGCGGGTTCCCGAGCCGCTTTTAAAACAGCTTGCTGATGGTGGCCGGCTGGTGATACCGGTAGGGGAGACGTTTCAGTACCTTGAAGTTTACACTCGTCAAGGAGGCGAGATCAAGCATGAGAAGAATATCCCGGTACGCTTTGTTCCGATGACCGGCACTGCGGCTGGGGATCGACCATAGTCATTGAAACCGTTTTCTCTTTTGCGTAACTATCTCGCCGGATCAACGTAATATAGGTGGATAACAAAGGATGGTAAGTATGGCCGAGAAACTTTTCAGATCGCGTACCCAAAGAATGATAGCCGGCGTATGCGGCGGACTGGCGGAGTATTTTGATATCGACCCTACTCTGGTTCGGTTGATAGCAGTTGCGTTGACACTGGCTGGTGGTTCCGGAATTTTAGCTTATTTCATTTTTTGGCTTGTGGTTCCTCAAAAGCCTTTGAATCTGGCTTCAGTGGATAACCCAACCATGGCATCATCGTCCGCCGAGAACGAAGCTGTCGAATCCGAAGAAAGTAACGAGGCCAGTTCAGCGGCCCTGTTTATAGGAATAATACTGACAGTCATGGGATTTCTATTTCTGGTCGGAAACTTCATTTCCCTGGCTTGGTTCTCATTTTCCAAGCTCTGGCCGTTGGTCCTGATTGCTATCGGCATCATCGTCATTTTAAAAGGTACAGGGAGTAAGCAGCATGAGAGTTAGCTCTATTCGCTGGGGGGTAATTTTTATCGGCATCGGCCTTTTATTTTTGGCTATTAATCTTGAACTATTGGATACTCTGGTATTCCCCAGACTATTTTCGCTCTGGCCGGTGTTGCTTATTGCCATTGGAGTGGAGATAATTTTCAGACGCACCAGGTTTTACTTTCTCGCTTTTTTGTCTCCGTTGATTATCGCTGCCGCCTTTATTGCCGCCGCCACTGCCACAGGCGATTGGGGCTGGAAAGCGGATGAGTTCTGGAGTCGTTGGGTCTGGCGTGCTACCGAAAAGAAAGTTGACATAGTTGAAATTCCCGCCGATAGCGCTATTTGCGCGTTGAAACTTGACCTGCAATGCGGCCCCAGCGATGTATCGTTCGAGCCGACCCGTGATCTTATGTTTAAGTCAACCACCGAGTATTATCGTCGCAGCCCCTGGGTTGAGCACAGCGCAACGGAGAGCACAGAATCAATCCAGTATACCAATCGTGAGAAAGTGAGGCTGGCGCTATTCGGGTTTAATGTAACCGCTGCCAGGAGTGAATTTCAGATCGCCAATTTTCTTCCGCTGAAAGTTGATATCACTGCCCTGGATGATGAACCGGATTTTGATTTCTCCGGCCTTTTGCTTCGCGACCTCAATCTCGATATCCGCTCCAATCGCGCCATCGTTCGGCTTGGTGACCATGCTGACAGCATCGACATAACCATCTCGGGCGAAACATCAAACCTCGATATTGTTCTTCCAGGCGATTTGGGGCTGGCGATCTCAGGCGATACCCCCGGGCTTAACGCTCTTCTCAAGGGTTCGGAGATGTCGCCCGGCGCAGAGACCTACTTTTCGCGCGACTATGGCCAAGCACAACACAAGGTATTTCTCGTGCTTAATGCTAATATTAAAACATTCATGATTCGAAGAAATTAGGATAATTGTTTTTCAATTAATATGGCCGGGGATTAATTTAGTCTCCGGTTTTTTTTGTGGTTTTAGGGTGAGGACGGATTCCTTGACCTGACCGATAATATATAGCAGATAATAGCGTCAGGTCAGGGGACCTGACGCCACCCCTTATAATTCAATAAAGAAGGGCACAATAAATTGTGTCCCTACACATCCAGAATTAAATAATACTGTCATTGCGAGCGACCATAAGGGAGCGAACCAATCCCCATCCCTACAGCCGGGGCATCCAATCGAATAAGTGACGCTTTATCCGCCACGGTGGACAAGTGCAGGGGGATTGCTTCGCTTGCCCCGATAAAATCGGGGTTTCGCTCGCAATGACAGATGCTCATGGGGGATTGCTTTTACTCAGCCAGTTTTTGCCATGTTCGGTTTTTTCGAACGCCACCAATCGTCAATTTTTGGACCGAAATAGAAGGCTAATATCCCCAGCGCAAAGCCGGCGATCAGATCGATTACATAGTGATGCCGCAGATAAACGGTGGACAGAATCAAGCCGGTACAAAACGGAAGCATGATCCAAAATAGCGGCCGAACATATTTCCAGGCAAATAAGAGCGAAAGCAAAGTCACCGCAGCGTGCAGTGAGGGGAAAGCCGCCCGTGAATCGGACGGCAATATATTTACCATGCGGATTGCCGCGTCGGCGATAAGGGTGCCGTTAAAGTGCATGGTATAGAGATTTTTGAGAGCCAATCTCGGCGGTGCTGCCGGAAATGTGACATAGAGGAAATAACCGCTGTAAAAACATAGAATAACCGAGACCAGCGTATTTCGAAACTCTTGCCTTCGACCAAGCAAATAAAGTGTCAGGGCTACCAGCGGCGCGAAAATGAAAAATATCATATAGCAAAACGAGAAGATTTCAGTCAGCCAGGGATGAATAAAGCGCTCGGCCCAGACTGTAGGCTGGCAACCGAAGAGGAAAGCATCAATGGCGATAAGCTTATCCTGAATATCATGGGGATTCACGAAATGAATGGTATCGTGCAGATTGGTATAGATTGCCAGGCAGTAGGCAAAGGGAAGGCTATCGCGCAGGAATGTCCATTGGGGGCGTAGCTTGACGATCAATATAGTTAGAGCAATAATAACCAGTACCCCGAAAACGCGCTGGATATCCCCGACAAGATATTTGGGTACATGCCCTTGCGATCGGAAAAAGAGATAGGCTTTCGATGTAAAATAGATCATCGGCCCGAAAAAGATGAGAGCCAGAAACTCCTCGATTCTCAGGCGAAATATCCAGCTATACCAATGAGATTCGGTGTTTTTGGTGTACTCTGCGGGCTTGAGGGGCTCTGTCACGGCTTTATTCATGCCGCTTATATAAATCAAACATGGATTTCTGACAACTGCTATTGTTATTTATTATTGGATATACCGGATTTATCGCATTTTTACCATGTGGTTAACTAACTGCTATCCCTTTTAGCTTGCTAAGGATGGTCCATAATTGTTATTATTTGCCTGGAAGAGGATGGGGTCTGGTGGCCCCCGCGGCCTTCAAAGCCGTAGGCGGTCGGTGTTCCCGGTCGCGGGAGGTTCGAGTCCTCCCCCTTCCGATTCTATTTTCAAGGGGATCACGCATGTGTGCGCAGGGAAACGTTAAAACAGACGATAGCTCTAAAATCATCATTTATGTAATACTATTGGCGGCTGTTTCGGTCGCCTTTTCATTCGTTCCCGGCTGGCATATCTGGGGGCTCGACACTCCAAAAACATTTCCCGTTTGGCTCAGATTTGCTTTTTTAGCGCTGCTTTTAGCGTTGGCCATTCCGAAAGTAAATACCAGAGTGGGTAAATCGCTTTCCAATTTGCTAAAATCATTCTCTAAAACCAACCTGACTTTCATTTACTTAATTCTAAGTCTGCTCTTGACCATACTTTTCGTGATCTTTTCCTCGAAAGACCATTTCCTTGGAGATGGTTTTACGATATTGGCTAATGTCAAGGGCGGTCAGTATTTCCAGCCCACTGAACCATTGGATTATTTTATTCACCAGGTTTTATTCAAGCTATATGGCGGATATGAGCAGGGGGTATATCGGTCATATTCGTTAACCTCTTACGCCTGCGGAGTTGCATTTCTCCTGGGGTTATTTTTATTTATCAAAAACAGAGCTCATTTAATTCTCGCTCTTGGCGTAGTATCCTGTTTTGTGGTCATGCAGTTTTTCTTCGGGTATGTCGAGAGCTATATCATCGCGTTTGTGCTGATGTTTTTTTATTCGCTCTCTGCGATCAGGGATTCCAATAAAGATGGCCTCTCGGTTACTTCTATCGTCTTGCTGGTACTGGCGATCGGATTTCATATCAGCAGCGCGGTCTTGATCCCGTCAGCGGTATTTCTAGCCACTCGAAAATACTCAGCCCGGCAGAGATATATCATTCTGGGTGTTACGGTTTTGGCCGCTCTTTTAACGGGTGGTGCATATCTGATCTTCTCCAGCAAGCTTTCAATCAGTGATATTACGGTCCCTTTGTGGGCGACGACGGACAACCCTTACAGCATGTTTTCTGTCCGTCATCTTACCGATCTGGCCAATTTGATGCTCTTAAGCTATCCCATGCTGGTAGTGATAATTCTGATCGGCAATTTACGGAAAAAGGTTCTTCAACCATTCTACTTAACGCTAATCGTGCCCTGCTTACTGTTTACGATACTGATCGACCCCAAGCTTGGCGCGCTTCGAGACTGGGATTTGCTATCGATAGCCGTCGCTCCAATTTTGGCTTTTGCACTAACTGCCCTATTGGAGAATAAACTGGAGAGCCATCGGGCTTATTCGGTTTTCATTGCCCTGGGCCTATTCGGAATTCTCCATACCGGAGGCTGGATTGCTCAAAACGTTTCGCAGGAGAATTCGTACGCGATTATCAAAAGCGAAGTTCAGCGCGACCCGCACTACTCAAGGAATTATAAACTTGGTTGGGGAAATAAATCATGGGCGTCACTGGCGGCTAAATATGGTAAGGATGCACAAGAGGTGAGCCGGGCGGCCTGGGAACGATATTATGGCGATCCCAATGATACTTTAAATACCTATGAACTCGCTGATATACTCTTAACCATGGGCGATACAACGCAAAGCATGAAAATTGTCCAGAATAATTGGCTGAGATTTCAGGCTAATAATTCTGCAGTTTCATCATTTGCCATGACCATGATCAGAGCAGGCCGTTATGATGAAGCTGAAAATATGTGTCATAACTATCTATCTATCAAAGGCGGAGACGCCTCCGTTTACTACTGTTTAGGATATCTTAAGAATTCCATCAAACAAGTAGATTCATCGTATTACTACCTTGACAAATTCTTTATCCTAACGCCCAATTCATCTATTGATAAGCAATACAGGCTCTATTTGGATTGCTTTACAAGCAGCAATGACAAATTGGCCCAATCCGGATTCGAGAGATTGCTTCCCCAATTGATCGATTCATATAAAGATAATGCTGCCAGCATTTTGAGTATCCTTAAAACAGGTGATAGCGCCCGTATAGATTCGCTCCGACAGGTGGTGAGTAGTGCCGTAAAAAAAGGCAATCTATAGTTATTTGCGAATAATAAGAACGATTTAATTACATCACCTAAAATTGAAAATATAACCCAAAGATGAAGACTGTTGCAGTGGATGATAATGTCAGAATAAACCTGATCATTCTGGTCTTAGCGGTTCTCTCAATAATTACATCGTTTATTCCTCAATGGCATCTCTGGGGGCTTGATTCAGTCGGGGTATTATTTCTTCCTTTCAGATTACTATGCCTGGGCTTGTTGATATTACTGGCAATTCCGGCTATTGGCTCCAATATTGGTACTAAGTTTGGTGATTGGCTTTATTCATTTACTGGCAAACAGTTAAAAGTAATCTATGCTATTTTAGCCGCTGTATTGGTTATCCTCTTTATCTTGCTTAAATCTAACAACCACCTATTAGGCGATGGATACAACCTGTTAGGAGTTATCAAACGGGGCAATTATTTCTCTCCCACCGAGCCGCTGGATTACCTCTTGCATAATATGGTATTCAGCCTTCTCGGACGCGGCGACAACGCCGCCTATCAATCTTATGCTATTTGTTCCATCGCTTGCGGCGCGATATTTCTGACTGCGCTTTATTACATTATAAAAAACAAGGTCGATCTAATCCTATCGCTAGCCGTTGTATTTTGTTTTACCGCCCTACAGTTTTTCTTCGGCTATGTGGAAAACTATACATTCTCCTTTTTATTCATGTTTTTTTACTCGCTCTCCGCAATTCGTGATCTAAACGCCCGCCATCTTTCGCTTTTAACGATCGCCCTACTCATATTGGCCTGCGCTTTCCAATTGAGCAGTATTTCTCTTATTCCGTCCTTTATTTTCCTGTTGTTGTTGAATTTCCCGGGCAAAACGAAATATCTAATTATGCTGGGAGTTATCCTGGCGTGCGGCCTTTTGGTGGCAGGGTATATGATTTTATTCAGCCAGGTGCCGCTGGCGGGAATATTCGTGCCACTGGCGAAAACGCCATCCAATCCATACACGCTGTTTTCCGGTCAGCATATTAGGGATGTAATCAATATTGTCCTGCTGAATTATCCGTTACTGCTCTTAGTTGTTTTCATTGGTACGCTTCGACGGAAAATTCTATCCCCGTTCTATCTGCTATTGATTGGCCCGGGCCTTATTTATATGCTCGCGGTTGATCCAAAACTGGGAGCTTACCGGGATTGGGACATGCTCTCATTATGTTCGGGGCCGCTATTGGCCTTTTTTATTGCTTCATTTTTCCTGGATAAGGAGAAGAAGGCAGGCTGGGCGGTTTCGATCTTTTTGGCGCTTGGAATATTTGGGATATTGCATACCGGCGCCTGGGTGGGGCAAAACAGTTCCAGGGATATTTCATATCCGGCTGTCAGGGAAGCTGTCAGCAGCGATATTCACTACACTCGGGAATACCTGGCGGGCTATAGATGCAAGTCCTGGGCCTCTTTGATCAGTAAATATGAGGGAGATAATGAGGAAGTAGTCAGGTCTGCTCTGGAACGGTATTATGGCGACCCCAATGATACATTGTCGACAATCCAGATGATCGAATCGCTTATGTGGGCCGGTGATACTACGACAGCCGTGAAAATGGTTTTAGCGAATCGACGCCGTTTCCCGGGTTATGCCAATACGGCGGTATCGTTTTCTAATGTGCTCATTCACGCCCGTATGTATATGGATGCCGAACAAATTTGTCGTGATTTTCTTTCGACCGGAATGCAGTCGCCTCATATTTTGCTTAATATCGGATTGATAAAGGAAATCCAGGGGCAATATGACTCGTCGGTATATTATTATGATCTGGCTTATAAAGTCTGGCCTGACGCCCCCATAGATACGCAGCTTGATCTATATATGAGATGCATTATTAGCGGATATGATAGCCTGGCCTGTAGCGGGTTGGAGCGCATTCTGCCCCGATTGGATAGTGACAATAGAAAATTCAGCGGTGACGTAATGAATGTTCTCAGGAACGGCAAACTTGCCGCGATCGATTCTCTTCGAAAGGTGCTACTTATGGCCGCGCAGTCGGCGGGTACCCGTTAATTCTGTTCAATTCCCTTGAACTGGACCTCCACTAAGCGTTATATTTACTTAAATCACCCATAGGTGAAGGGATTATGGATAAAAAAAAGGAAATATTCAAGCTGACTCAGTATGTAGCCTGCGCGGGGTGAGCGTCAAAGTTAGCGCGAAGCGACCTCGCCCAGGTGCTGGGCGACCTGAAATTAAATGCTTATAAGAATGTCGTAGTGGGGCCGGAGCTGTTCGATGATGCCGGGGTTGTTAAGCTATCTGACGAACTGGCTATCGTTACCACGGTTGATTATTTTACGCCGGTAGTGGATGATCCGTTCGATTTTGGCGCGATTTCCGCGGCTAATTCACTCTCCGATCTCTATGCTATGGGCGGCTGGCCGATTTCAGCCTTAAATATCGTCGGTTTTCCAGATAAAACCTTACCCCTATCTGTACTGCGTGAAATTATCAAAGGGGGCATGGAGAAGGCAACTGAGGCGGGAATTCCGATTGTGGGCGGACATACGGTTAAATCGCCTGAGCCGTTCTATGGTTTATCTGTTACCGGCGGGGTTCATCCCCAAAAGATACTTACCAATGCCATTGCCCGGGTTGGGGATATACTTTATCTGACTAAACCGATCGGCACAGGCTTGATAACAACGGCCCTTAAAAATGGCAAGGGTAAGCCTGCATGGTTAGCGGCGGCTGTTTCAGGTATGAAGACACTCAATAAGGCGGCTTCTGAGGCGGTACAGCAGGTGGAAATGTGTGCTGTTACCGATGTTACCGGCTATGGGCTGTTGGGGCATCTTTGTCAGATGATGGCTGCCTCGCGCGTGTCGGCAGAGATTGATTACAATTCCGTTCCGCTTCTGCCAGGAGCATTGGAGTTGGGTAAGGAGGATCAATTTCCAGGCGGATCCCGTTCCAATCTCCTAAGCTGCGAGCCGGATATGGAGTGGTCGGGCTATTTCGAAAAATATGAGAAATTGATTTTAGCTGATGCCCAAACATCGGGCGGCCTGCTTATTTCTGTCAAGCGCAGCGAGGCTGCTAAATTGGAAAATGAACTTGAGAAACGAAATGTACGCTTCAATAAAATCGGAGAAATCCAGGATAAGGCAAAATGGCTGGTAAAAGTCATAAAAAAGTAAAGAGCTCCAAAACCGTTAAACGGAGTGGATTGCAGAGTTTTCCCAGTGTCTCTTCTATTTTAGAGGATGAGGCGCTGAAGCCATTAATAGAAAACTGGTCATTTCCGTTTGTATCATCCGAGTTAAAACGGGTTGCCTTAGTGTCGAAAAAGAAATCAATATCCGAGGGCAAGATTCCATCACATGGCGAGATTGTATCCGAATTAGAAGAAACGTTTTCCCATTACGAGCGGGAACTGATTCAGCCAGTCATCAATGCCACTGGCGTTATCCTTCATACCAACCTGGGCCGCTCACCGATCTCTGCTGATGCCTATGAAGATTTGATCGATGCTGTCACCGGTTACTCCAATCTCGAATTCAGTCTGGCCGAAGGGAAGCGCTCGATTCGAAGCCGCATGATCGGCCGTCTTCTGGCAGCGCTCTCCGGCGCCGAGGCCGGTATGGCGGTCAACAATAACGCCGCCTCGGTATATTTAATAGTTGCTAATCTTGCCGGGCCTGGCCACGAGGTTATTATCTCACGAGGGCAGTTAGTACAGATAGGGGGAGGCTTCAGGATTCCGGAGATAATCGAACGTTCAGGAGCAAAACTTCGCGAAATAGGCACCACCAATAAAACCACCCTCGCAGATTACCAGAAGGCTATCAATAAAAATACCGGTCTTATCCTATTTGTACACAAAAGTAATTTCGTTCAAAAGGGTTTCACCGAGGAGCCTGACCCATCCCGTATTGCGGAGCTTGCCAAAAGCCGGAAAATTACATTCTGTTATGATCTCGGCTCCGGGCTGATCGATAAAAACGGATTTGCCGGAGGGCTTTCTGAGCCAACTGTCTCAACCGCCTCGCGCACCGGGGCCGATCTCGTTTGTTTTTCCGGAGATAAGCTTCTGGGTGGCCCGCAAGCGGGATTGATTGTTGGACGAGAAAAACTGATTGCCGCCCTTCTAAAGGACCCGTTGTATCGAACATTCAGGCTCGATAAACTAACCATTGGCTTATTGGAGCATACTCTTCTCGCTCATTTGCGAAAGCAGCCTCTTCCTTGCTGGGAGATGGCGGTATTTCCTATTGAAGAGCTTAAGCGTATTTCTGAAGAAATAGTTTTGACATTAGCCAGCCCAAAAATTAGCGCGATCAAATTGAAAAGCTCTTTTGGCGGAGGATCGCTTCCGGAATATGATTTCGATAGTTTCGGAATTAAAATCGCCGGGGACCCTACAGCTCTCTCCAAAATATTATTAAACAATGATGTGCCCGTAGTCTGTCGTACCAGCGCCGGAGGAGTGCTGCTCGATATGCGAACCGTTATGCCCGAACAGATAAACATCCTTATTGACGCGATAAAGTTATGTTTGTAGTTGGAACAGCCGGACATATAGATCACGGCAAATCGTCGCTGGTGCTCAAGATGACTGGCATCGATCCTGATCGTCTCCCCGAGGAGAAAGAGCGGGGGATGA
>DOTU01000142.1 GCA_003520965.1 Candidatus Zixiibacteriota bacterium | reverse complement strand
GGATACCATAGCGGGGCATGGTATCAGCGGGAGGAAGATGCGCCTCAAGAGCAGCCATCTCTGAATCGGTTTGAGCGTAGAGATTATTACCCAAGGCAAGAAGCGAATCGGAATCGGTATCTATCAGGTGAACATCGGAAAGCAGAAATTCCAGATTTTTTTTCCCGATAGCATAGTTTCCCTTAGCGCTTTGTTTAAGCTCGCGGCAATAAAGATTCAAATCCCGAAGCGCAATTTCGGCTTTGTCTTTCGCTGTTTTTATTTCAGTGGCGCGATTGGGAAATTTTGTCGAAAGCTCCAAACAGACATCATCGATAAGTTTGATCCCCTCGTCAAGCGCCTCACCTGCGGTTTCGACAAATATCGGCACAGGTTCGGTCAGGTTGGCTTTGGCCTCGCGGCAGACACCGGGTATCTTATTGATACGAGAGATAACGGCTTGCATCCTCATTTCAAGAGGCGCGAAATCGCGAAGCATTAGATAGTAAATACCGTAAAGGCACTGGTCACTGTATACCGATGGTGATTTCTTCCAATAGGGAAACGTCTTATATTGGAAAAGCAGGAATTTAATATTGGCTAAGATAAGCTTTTGATCGATCTGATCATCGTCGGGCCAGTTAGTTACATCAACATTTGAAATAAAATCCTTTTCAGATTCCAAATATTTGGTAAAGGTGTCAATGCTCTTTTTCGAGAGGCCGGCCAGGTAGCCATCATATGTATGAATTCCAATCATTGTGCCCCAGACCGGATCGAAACGCGCGAAGTTATCAATCACGGTATCGACATGCGCTCTGAAATCAGAGGGTGATATCGCCCAAAGATTCCCGGCGCAAATCAGAATTGTGAGTAGAACGATCTTTTTCATTCTTCCCTTAAGGTTAGCCTGCAGGCGGCCTCGATATGAAAGGTGTGGGGAAATAGATCCACCGGCACCGCCCTATCAAGCGAATAACCTCCTCCGATTAACTCTTTAACATCTCGGGCCAATGTGGCTGGATTACATGATATATAAACAAGCTTTTTTGCACGAATCAATAGTAACGATTTGATAACATCGGGATGGCACCCCGCGCGCGGTGGGTCAAGAAGTACGAGATCGAATTTCTCAGAGGCGCGTTGCTTGAGATAGTCGGCTACATCAGCGACAACGAAACGGCAGTTGGTAGCCTGATTTAGCTCAAGATTAGCCTCGGCGTCGGCGATGGCGGCAGGTACAGACTCAACCCCCACCACCTCGGAGACCAGATTCGAAAAGTAGATCGCGATCGTGCCTGTGCCGGTATAAAGATCAAGCATCCGATCAAGTTTCTCCGGCTGAGCCAGCTCGACTGCCAGATCATATAGGCGCTGCACCTGATAGCTATTGGTCTGGAAAAAGGAGTTTGCTGAAATGCGGTAACGATGTTCGCCCAATTGTTCATAGATATGGTCGGAACCGTAAAGGACAGTCTCCTTCTCTCCCCTGGCAATATTAGCCTTCTCCGGATTGACCGTGTGCGAAATTGAAACCACTGAATTAAACTTAGCGCCGATCTCCTGGGCTAGCGTTTTCAGCTCGGGGAAATCGCCCTTACCGGTGACGATATTGACCAGCATCTGGCCGGTGAATTTACCCTCGCGGATAACCAGGAAACGTAAGCACCCGGTGTGATCAATTATATGATATGGCGGCAAGCCAAGCTCTACTGAGCGTATTCTGACAAACCTGACGATCTCATTTGATACTTCCGATTCAAGGTGGCACCAGTTTAGCTGGAAAATATCTTGAAATCTTCCGGCGACATGCAAACCCAGTAGAGTTTCGCCACCCTCCCCAACATGAAACGAAAACTCCATCTTATTGCGATAGTAATAAATCTTGTGCGCGCCTATGATCGGTTCGACTGGCGGCTCTTTAATCCCTCCGATATGAATCAGGGCCTGGCGGACCTGGTCTTCCTTATATTTCTTTTGAATCGCATATTCCAGATGCTGCCATTTACAGCCGCCGCAGTAATCAAAATGCTCGCAAGCAGGAGCGATTCGGTGCTCCGAGGGGGTAATCAGTCGCGTGATTTTCGCCTCGGCATAATTGCCGCGCGATTTTTGAATCTGAACTTCAACCGTATCACCGGGAACGGCTGATTCCACGAAAACTACAAAGTTTTCGATCTTAGCCACACCATTACCGCCAAATGCCAGATCGGTTATATTTAATGTTACTATTTCACCTTTTCTGGGCCGCACAAATGCTCCGCTATTACATTATCCGACAGATCTACGCATCGTCGCATTAGTTTTATTTCAGGGCGGCATGCTTCCCGAAGTCCTCTTAGGACGAGGAAAGCATGCTTTTCCCATCTTCGATGGGAGAAGCATGCACCCCAATTATTGTATTCGGTTGATTATGGCTGAATATGGAAAGAAAGTCAAATAAAGATCGCTGTTGAGCTTATTATGGAATGGAATTTATATACTATTTGCGTAGGAAGTTTAGGTGAATATCTGAATCAGAAATACCTCACCCTCGCGCTCAACGGTAAGAACTACTCTGTAGCCCCGTCCAATTTGGGAGACTATCTTGATATAATCGTTAATGCTCGGTATTTCATAATTCCCAACGCGCCTGATGATATCGCCCTCCTGCAATCCCCAGTTGTAAGCCGGAGTTTTGGGATCGCTTCCCAACACTATCACGCCATTGCGATCCTTTAATCCCATATAACCGGATACGGCTGGCGTTATCTCGGCAACATCGAGACCAAACTTGTCTGTCTTATGAGGCGCCAGACGAAGAGGAATCTCATCTGGAACAACCACGACTGAAATCTCCTTTGAGCCGCGGACGATACTTATCGGCAGAGCCCGGCCGGCCCGGGAATAGTTAACAACCTCGTCCCAATCACCAGAGTTGGCCATCTCAAGTTTGCCCACCGAAAGAAGCACATCACCCACCTTAAAACCTGCACGCGCTGCTGGCGAATTTGCATTAACTGAAGTCACAACCAGACCTTTGGCCTGCTTCAAATCAAGACTGGAGGCAATCTCCGGAGTAATGTTTTGCACACTCAGGCCAATCCAGGCCTTGACCACCTCGCCATACTTAAGGATATCGTCAATCACAACCTTGGCCCTGTTTATCGGAACAGCGAAACCTATCCCTTCGGAGCCACGGCTTGATGAAAAGATAAAGGTGTTGATACCTATCACTTCACCTAAGGCATTTACCAGCGGCCCGCCCGAGTTTCCGGGATTGATAGCGGCGTCGGTTTGGACCATTTTACGATATATCGCCTTTTGCCCTCGCTCCGGTTTGATATCTCTGTTGGTGGCGGAGATCACGCCCACTGTTACTGTGGGATGAGGATCATCAAGCAAGTATCCAAACGGATTGCCCACAGCAATGGCCCATTCGCCGATAATCATATCATCGGAGTTTCCTAAAATTGCATTTTTAAATTTGGTGGTATCGGACATGATTTTCACAACCGCCAAATCGGTAACCGGGTCGGCGCCCACCAGACGTCCTGGGTACTCCTCGCCATTTTCAAGCGTCACACGAATCTCCTGGGCGCCATCGACTACATGATCGTTGGTCAGCACATATCCTTTGCTATTTATTATCACTCCCGAGCCCAACGACATGACCTGTCGCGCCTGGGGTGGCATGAATAAATCCCATATATCGGAACCATACATGGGAGTATTGCGGGTTTGGATAACCGAAAGCGAAACAACAGCCGGACCGATCTTTTCTGCGGCCAGCACAATGGCGTTTCGTCGGGAAGTGTCTATATTGCCGGAAGCATTATCGCGGCTACGGTCGAAGCCGGGGCCAGGATTATCGTTTGAAATATCGGATGATCGCTGGTCAGCGGGCCTAATGATATCGCTAACCGGCCTGTTTCTTACACCAGGCAGATATCCCAGAATTACAAGCATGAAGATCGCCCCTAAGAGGGCGCCGCCAATGATGGCGATTACTGTTGCTTTGTTATTTGCTGACATACATAGTTACTTTATAATAGCCAATTTTCAATGTTTATACTTTATAAAATCGGGAAGGTTTCCATGATTATGTCGGTTTTCATGGTTATTGTTTGTCCAATTGTGTTAAGGAGACATACAGCCGCAGTCTGTGTCGGTGCAGCATTCACATTCCAACTGCAAGGTAGCGTGAT
>DOTU01000183.1 GCA_003520965.1 Candidatus Zixiibacteriota bacterium | reverse complement strand
GCCCCATCGGCTTCTCATTTGTCATTGGCTGTGACATCTGCTGTGCGTTGGCAAGCCCGATAAAAAGCAAGCTTGCTCCAATGACTAATAGAATGACGCTTTTTCCCGGTTTCATTTTATGACTCCTTATTCATGGGTTAAACCCGTTAATTTTAGTTACAATGTGATATTCAGAACATTTAGCACTGGTTCCATAAAAAATATTAAATACGGAAAATAATTATATAAAAATGTGGAAACCTTAGCCAAGTTTGTGAGGTTTATGGCTTTCGAAAATGGTGATAAGGAATAAATTTTAGCGAGGAGAATTAATGGCTATTCGAACAGGACAAGCGGTATGGGAAGGCAACCTGGTAAATGGAAAAGGGACTGTGAAGCTGGGGAGCGGAGCATTCGAGGGGCAATATTCGTTTTCGTCACGATTTGAGGAAGGTAAAGGCACAAACCCCGAGGAGCTGATAGGGGCGGCACATGCCGGGTGTTTTTCGATGGCTTTTTCGGCAGCCCTGACTGAGGCAGGTTTTATCCCGAAACGAATAGAGACTACGGCTTCGGTTCATCTGCAAAAGGGCGATAAAGGTTTTGGGATTTCATTGATCGAATTGAATACTTCCGCTCAAGTGCCCGGCATTGATAATAATCGTTTCCAGGAAATAGCCGAAAGCGCCAAGAAAAACTGCCCCGTTTCTCAGGCCCTGGCCGCCGTTGAGATTAAATTACAGGCTCACCTGACAACCTAACCAGCCAAAATCGGCGCTAAGCATTTCTTGACCGATACCCGTTAATGCCTTATACTTTGTCGCAGGGCGAGCTATTATCTCGCCCTTTGCGCATTTTAACAGTTAATATTGCGCTGTAAGCTGGATGAAGCGATTAGAGGCGGCGGAATACCCTGTGCAGCAATTACCAATTTATGAAGTTTTATTAATAAGTCTGGGATTAAGCGCGGATGCTTTCAGCGTGGCATTAGCCGCGGGCGCTCAGGGCTTCACGCCAAGAAGGATATTTCGCCTCTCCTTTCATTTCGGGCTGTTTCAGTTCCTGATGCCGCTTATCGGATGGTATGGTGGTGAGATTCTCGCCAGGCATATCGGTAGTATGGGAAGGGTCATTGTTTTGCTACTTTTGGTGGGAATCGGGAGTAAAATGATTTATGATGGGCTCAAACCAAGCTCTGCAGATGCGGTTGATCTTTCGCGCGGCTGGAAAATGGTCATGCTATCGATTGGCACCAGCCTCGACGCTTTGGGAGTTGGCTTTGGACTGGGCTTAATCGGCAAGGGAATACTGATTCCAGCCATGATAATCGGGATAGTTTGCGCTTTAATGACAATAATCGGGCTCTATCTTGGCGTCTGCTTGTATAAGCATTTTGGCCACAAGGCGATGATATTCGGTGGATTGATATTAATAGCTATCGGCATAAAAATGACCATTTGATCTGGGAAAATTGATGGGTTTGACAGAATCTCTAATTACTTATTTTACAGCCGTTATCGATAAACTCGGCTATATCGGTGTCGGCATCCTGATGACCCTGGAAAGCATGGTCGCGCCGGTGCCCAGCGAGGCGGTAATGCCATTCGCTGGATTTCTCTGGTACGATCATCGTTTCACATTCACGGGCCTTCTAATAGCCAGTACGTTGGGGAGTATCATCGGTTCGCTGATATCGTATTACGCCGGGGCCTGGGGCGGGCGGCCTTTTGTCAGGCGATTTGGGAAATATCTCCTGCTCGACGAACATCATCTGGATCTCACGGAACGATTTTTCTCTCGTTATGGCGACAAAACAATATTTATCAGCCGTTTTATTCCCGTGGTGCGTCATCTGATCTCCATTCCGGCCGGAGTAGGAGAAATGAATCTCCTCAAATTCTCAATCTATACAGTTGTCGGCGCTGGTATCTGGAACGCATTTTTAACTATCGTGGGATACTATCTAAAGGAAAACTGGTATATTGTCAGACGTTATGGCGAGATTGCGGATATAATTGTAATAGGATTGATCGTCGCGGCAATTGTGTTTTTCGTTTATCAGTATATTAAGCGCTCCAGAAAACGTAAAGCAAACGGCCAAAAACGTTGAAGTTCGCGGTTGCTTATCTTAGAAAAATCTCATATAGTCAGGTAAATCGAAACTAATTATTTCAGAGGATAAATTATGTCTGAATTCAGACAAAATATGGCTACCAAGGAATGGGTGATTGTCGCCCCGTCGCGAGGCAAAAGACCGTCAGATTTTGCTAAGCTGACCATTAAGCGCCCACCTGTTCCGTCATTCAGGGCAGATTGCCCATTCTGTCTGGGGAATGAAGCCCAGACTCCTGAACCTGTTTATATCAAATCCGTTGCCGACAAATGGCAAATCAGGGTAGTCCCAAACAAATATGCTGCGCTTCAACCAGATTTGGCTGCTGCCCGGTCTTATGTCGGGTCGTTTTTGTCGGCCAAGGGATATGGTATTGCCGAGGTGGTTGTCGAAACGCCGGAGCATAATAAAACTATCGCCACGATGCAGCTTTCGGAGATATCAGCAATCTTAACTGCATATCGGGAACGTCAAAAGGAGATTTCGAAAAATGAGGCGATAAATCTGATAATGATTTTTCGCAACTATGGGCCGCTGGCGGGGACATCGTTGGAACATCCCCACTCGCAAATTATCGCCACTCCAATGCTGCCTCCACATGTGCGCAACCCAATTGAGCAGGCGGTTATGCATTTCGATAAGTATGGCACTTGTGTTTACTGCGATATGATTGAGGAAGAACGCCGCCAAAAAGAACGGATAGTTCTGGAGACCGAGAACTTCCTGGCCTTCTGCCCCTGGGCCGCGAGAACGCCGTTTGAGGCAAGGATCTATCCTAAACGTCATGCTGCCAGTTACGTATCGATCAACGATAAGGAAATCGAGGATTTGGCAGGAGTGCTTCGAACCATGCTTGGAAAGCTTTACAACGGTCTGGATAATCCCGATTACAATTATATCCTTCGTTCCGCTCCGGTTGGCGATGAGGACGTCAGATATTCGCATTGGTATTTAATGATAATTCCGAAGATCGGTACTCCGGCGGGATTTGAGATAGGCTCGGGGATTTATATCAACACAGTAGCGCCGGAGGAATCGGCCAGTTATCTCAGGGATATTAATCCTGAGGTAACAGGCGAAGCGACGATTATCTAAGGCAATTGATCGAGAATCTGTAGCCGGGGTTCCGAAAGGAGCCCCGGTTTAAAATTGTAAGCAGTAAATGAAAACACCTACGCTCCAAAAGCACCGAGCACGGGAATCACAGTTCCCGATGTACCGGAATTAATGACGCTTTATGCAGGGGGATTGCTTCAGTTCGGTCGAAACGACCGAACTTCGCAATGACAAATATTTATCAGTATTTTTTCCGGCGCTCGATCATGTAATTCGAGCCGGGGAGCGATTTGGTATACTTCTTGAGATCGGCCATCATGTGGCTCATCTCACCGGGATGTTTGAACATCCGCTTTTGGTTGATAATTACGGCAATTGAAATGCTCATTATCGGGAATCGTTCTATCACACCGCGACGGTTGGCAACCTCGATCCAGCCCTTCTCGCGGTCAACCTCGGCATAACGGAACGGGACCATCCGGTCGAATGTGGCGATTACATTCTTGCAGACTACGTCAACTTCCTCCACAGGCACAATCCAGATGAAATCATCTCCGCCGATATGGCCCACAAATCCCTGAGCGGTGAGATCCTGAACCACGTTGCGGATGATAAGCGAAGTAATGCGAATCATCTTATCACCATAGACATAGCCATAGTAATCGTTGTAAGCTTTGAAATTATCCAGATCGCCATAACAGACAGCGAACTTATCGCCGGTTTGGAGACGCTTGTCGATCTCGTATTCGATGGCGTTTGGCCCGGGGAGTTTCGATGAGGGGTTGACACTAAGATCGCGGCGCGAGCGGAAAATAAGCATCTCGGCCTTGGCGGCCTCGATCTGGTGATCCCAGAAACCGCTGACCAACTCCTCGACACCGAGTTTGTAACCCTCGACAACGAAGCTCTTCCCCGCCTGCGGAGCATAAACCAGGATCGGGATAAACTGCAGGATTGAGTGCGCCTTAATTTCGCGAAGCAGGGACACCATCCATTCAGGGTCGTCGCCTGCGGCAAAAACGATCAGATCGATATAAGAACGCTGATTTTGCTCGTAGAGCGCGCTGATGGTATCGAAATGGTGAATCACGACCTCATAACCGGAGAGCGATGTGGTCAACATCCCCTCCATGGCGGTATTACGCTGACAGAGGCCGCAATGCAATTTGAGCGATTGCGCCCTGACGGCCTTGCTGGCTTCTCTTTCTAAGATTGTTACCATTTCTCCCTGGGATGGAA
>DOTU01000365.1 GCA_003520965.1 Candidatus Zixiibacteriota bacterium | reverse complement strand
ATCCTGGCATCATCCCATTTCCCCTCGGCGGCGTACATGTGCAGGCCAAGATAGCGGGCTAAAGCGTCATTATTGAACCTGACCTCGCCCGGCTTATAGTCAAGTTTTGTACCGGTGGTATCGCTGGCCTCGCCGCGCTGGAGTTCGTCGGAGGCATCACGATATTTCTGGCCCAACAGCGACAACTTCAAATCGGCGCGCCGGATTTCAACGAAAGCGTCATCGAATTTATTTAGGGCCAGATAATTCAGGGCTTTGAGCAAATTTGTATAGAGGATTTCGTAATCCTCTCCGGAATATTCGAGAACATTATCGTTTAACAGTATCGAAGTTGCCGCGCGGGAGATGCTCCTGGTGAAAAGCTCATCGGCGGCATTCTCGGCTGAGCTTAAGCGGATATTACTGCTGTCATACTCCGAGGCATAATGATATAGCGCGCCCGAATCGACAAAATATAAAAAGCGATCCTTTTTATCGAATTTGGCTTTGTTAAATTCCGCGGCGGCCTGGGTGAAATTGCCGGCCACAAGCGTATCTGTGACCGGCATATAAAACTTTGTGCGTGTTGCCACCGCACCGCAGCCGGAGAGTATAAGCGCTAACGGAATCCAGAACAAACAGGCTATTCCAGATACCGCTCGGCCGTTTACCATTTCACCTTACCCTGTGAAATGCCTTTCTTAATCTCCTTCTCGCCGATCCAGACCTTTTCATTGGTTTCGAGATTAATTAGCTCGTAATTTGTTTGATAAAAGGTCGTATGACGGCCCTCAACTTCATCCGTGATCGTTCTGACCGAACCAAGGAGAATAAAGTCGGCGCCAACTTCGCGTCCGAATTTTTTCATGGTTTCGTCGGAGGAGTTCTCCTGCTGGTCGGCACGCTCGTTACGGATCTCGCCTCGTTGATCGCGGCTGGCCACAAATCTCACTTTCCCTGAGTTGATAAGCTCGCGCTCGAAATCGCTGGTGAAAATATCAGTGTCAATATGCTCGCTGCTCATATTGCGGATGGTGCCAACCGTAACTACCGGTTTCTGTCCCTTGACCTGTAAAAAATCGGTGAGCCAGGTCTTGGCCAGACAATCCGAAACCATTTCCTGCGCTACCAGTTTGGCGTCAGTGTCGTTCCATTGGCCGCTTAGGTCGGTTACCGAATCCGGTGCAATACGGCTAACCTGCCTGTGGGAACTGCAGGATACCAGGGCCATTAAGGCTAATAGAAGCGTTACTTTTCTCACTTTTCCTCCTCGAATGAGTTATAAACCCAAAGTTTTATTAATATCTTCTTTCGCTGCATTGATAATAAGACCCGCAAAGATTGCTGGCAAGCGAGGAATTTGTAAAGGGCGTAAACAATTTTGTCCATTTCATGAATTTGTCATAGCGCTCTTCATATGGCTACATTCTACGATTCAATTTCGCCTCCGGTTTCGTTATTTATCGCCATAATCATGATATTCTGGATGCTCCGAAATACTTCTTAAAACCATGAAAAGGAAAAATAGTGGCATATTATGCGCATCCCGTTTCCCTTCTCTACTATGTTTGTACAAATATTCTACAGGCTATGCTGCCTCTTGCATAGAGTAAATCAGTTTCAGTAATTATAACCCCAGTTGCATATATTACGTTTAAATAATAACTCACAGCCCCAATGGCGTCCCATAAGCATTTGTTAATCATGGAGATACGGGGGATGTTCCGAATTGAACATATACGGCACGGGGATTGACCTTACTATAGCAGTATGAAACACAGTTTTACAAAAGGGGCGTTTAAGATGTCAGGCAGAGGTTTATGGACGGCTATATTCGGGGCGATTCGATTGTTAAGCGGAGCATCGTTAGCCCTGTTGATCTTAGCCCCCGCGGTTAATGCCGGAAGCACTGTGCCCAATTACTCAGGCAGTAAAGTATTCAACACCGGTAAAATTAAGGTGCCATCCTCAGTTATTTCTTCTATTCCGGATAAAATTGTTGGAAGCAATAGAATGGTGGTTGGTTTTTCCTTTCGCGGGTTCAATTTTAAGAAAATCTACCCATACTTTTCGATGGATATAAAAGATGCTCATAATCCTTCGTTTCATCCGATAGAAAACCATCATCTGTATTCGGGGTTGCTACTCTTGAGTTTGGGAAAGATAACGGGTAAGCATTATCTTCGAACCATTGGAACGGTGTTAATCGTTGATGATTTGGTTGAGCATAGTTTCAATGTTCAATCCGGGCTTGGTTATATCGCCAATAAAATTGACCATCAGCTTTATGCGAAAATAACAGCTTCGGCAGATAGACTATTTAGATAAAGCTATATATTACTTTAGAATCGTAATCTTCATCGATTTCGAATACTTGCCGCTCGAAAGGCGCACCAGGTATATTCCGGATGGTAAGTTCGAGGCGTTCCAGACAACTGCGTGTTCGCCCGGCTCATAAACACCGGTGGCCAAATGCTCCACCAGGCGGCCAGCCAGATCGTAAGCATCGAGATTTATCCCCAGCCTGCGGTTTAGCGAAAACTCGATCGTTGCCTGAGGGTTAAACGGATTGGGATAAATTTTGCTTATTTCAAACACCGAAGGCAAAGCCTGATTATCTTCGTTCACGGCATCGACATCAGTTAGGATAAGGTCGATAAAAGAATTGGTATCCCCAAGGTAGGCGTATGGAGTGTTGCCGAATATTCCCACTGCAGTTCCAGGGCTGTCATAAACCGCAATGATATAGGGCAAGTCGGGTTGGGCTATCGAGGCGGCTATCGCTCCGGTTATATCATCGGCGATATACAGGATAGTATCCGAAAGACTGGCATCGTTGACAAAACCTGGCGTTTCGATAACCGAGACAAAACTTGGATGAGCCGGATCGGCCATCGAGAGAATTTTTACTCCGTGTAAACCATCCGAAAGATACAGATATCCGTTACCACCCGTAATATTATAGGCATCACCGTCGGAATTATAAGTATCAACCAACACTGCGGTATCCGGTACGCTAATATCAAAAGTCTTCAAGCCATTGACCGAATTGGCCACGTAGATGTAATTTCCCTGGCCCCAGATACCGATAGCAAAGCTGCCGATATTGCTTCGCGATACAGGCTGGGGCGAGGCAAGATTGGAAATATCCACAATGCTTAAACCGGCATTGTAGTCGGCGATATAGGCATAATCTCCGGAGAGATAAATATTTGCCGCTTGACCCGGAGAATCCCACATTGAAACAAATTGAGGATTAGAAGGATTGGCGATATTGATAATTGTCATACCTCGGTTCCAATCTGCGACATATGCATAATTGCCCGAAAGCACAACCGAATTAGCCAGTCCGGAGGTGTTATATCCCGATATTTTTTGGGGCGCGTGAGGGTTTGAGATATCAATTACATCTAAACCGGCATCCCAATCGCCCAGATAAGCGTAACTACCCCGGATTGCCATATCGTGTGGCTGCCCGGTAGTTTGAACGGAACCTTGAATGTAAAGCCACCACTGAGCATGTGCCAAACCGCTCATTAAAAAGAGAACGATGGCTGCTGTTAATGCCAACTTGCGAAATCCCATGTTTTTCATAATCATACTCCCAATCTGTTATCGACATGATGGCGCAAGCTCTTGATGGGGTCGCAAAAAAGTGTGGGAAAACCGGCTATGACCTACATCCTGCCAATCAATACCGTTATTTATAATACGCAACCACTTTCTAAGAGCAAGCTAATTTTCAATTTTATGGATTTTTAATTGTCCTTTGTAGTCTCCAAATAGCCGTCTACTCATTTCGGGTTTTATCCTTTACCGATTTTTCTGATTTTTCGCTTGACCCCGTAACCGCCATCGCGTAATTTTGGTCATCAAAATTGAATACTATTAAGTTTCTATTAATTGCGGCTGGTTAGCGCGCAAATAACCGTAATCCATTTAAAGGGGAGGAAACTATGGGAAAAAAAGTAGTATGGCTTGTGCTGCTGGTTTTGTTAGCTGTGGGATTAATTTCGATTGCCGGCTCACAGGAAAAAAATAAGGTAAACTCGTCGACCGTTACTATGGAAAAAAGAGGCCAATATCTTGTCACCCTCGGCGGCTGCAACGATTGCCACAGCCCCAAGGTTATGACCGAAAAAGGACCTCAACCAGACGAAACCCGCTTACTTTCCGGTCATCCAAGCAATGAAACCCTGCCGGTTACGCCACCGGGATTATTTGGCCCAAAAGGATGGGGTGCCCTGACAAACAATGGTCTTACAGCCTGGGTAGGCGGATGGGGAACAAGTTTCGCCTACAATCTAACACCTGATAATAATACCGGGATAGGATCCTGGACAGCTGATATTTTTATTAGGGCCATGCGAACAGGAAAACACATGGGTGCCGGCCGCCAAATTTTACCTCCAATGCCCTGGTATACGATCGGCATGTCGAGCGATGAGGATTTGAAGGCAATTTTTGCTTATCTAAAATCGCTTCCACCGGTATCGAATCAGGTTCCACAGCCAATTCCGCCAACCGAGGGTAAAGGCAAGCCTTAAGATTCTAAGTGATTTTAAGTCGAAATTATTAAGATTTTTAACCGGGGCCATTGGGCCCCGTTTTTATTGGATAAAGAGAGCGAAATTTAACAGATCAAAATAATAAGGTTGTATATTACCTTTGTTATCTCCCATTATACATGCAAGATTAAGCAACCAGCATAGCGATAGGAGGCAAAGTATGAGCGACTTGAACGAAGCCCAGAGCAAACAATTGGCTATTGAGCTTTTCAACAAGACCTGGCAGTTTCTGGATATGGAAAATCGCGGCGACGACGACGACGAAATGATGCTTCAATGCGCCTACGCCTCCTGTTATCATTGGCGAGCGGCGGGGACAGACCTGAATCAAGCCCGCGGAGAGTGGATGATTTCGCATGTCGCAGCGGTTTTGGGAATGGCCGAAACCTCCTTACATCATGCCAAGAGATCGCTAAAAATTTGCGAGCATCACGGCTTTGGCGATTTCGATCTCGCCTTCGCTTATGAGGCCATGGCCCGGGCCGCGGCAGCCCTAAAGGACTGTAAAGGTCACGATAAATATCTCGCATTGGCCCATGCGGCAGGCGAGCAGATTACCAAA
>DOTU01000004.1 GCA_003520965.1 Candidatus Zixiibacteriota bacterium | reverse complement strand
CTCGATCAGATGCCGTCGCAGGCCAGAACGTATCTTGATTTTATCGAAAAGAAAACAGGTGTTCCGATTTGGCTTATTTCAACCGGTTATAGCCGAGAGAATACGATAATTATTTAGGGTTTCCTCAGGCGGTTAGGCTCGTATCGAGTGTCCAACCTGCCGGCTCATACTTTATGTTAATTGTGGTCAGATTCGGGGACCGCCAAACAAACGACGGTTAAAACCTAACCGCACAGGAAATAATCTAAAAAATGGCAGCAACCTATATTTATAGATATAGAAGGGCACAATAAATTGTGCCCCTACGGAAGGATAAAAATAATTTCTTAAAGTCAGCCGCATTCTCGCATTAGAGATTTCAAGAATCATGAAGTTGACTCTATTGAGATATGAAAATATCGTTCGGATCATAAATCATTGGAAATCAATCAGAAATAGCCGTATTAATATTTTTTCAACAATCTAAAATGGACTATAGAAAACGGCTTGAAAGTATTTGAATTGCATTATATAATCTTTTTTACCGATAAATATAATGGGGGCTGCAGGAGAGAAGATGGGGAAGACGAAAACGATTGAGTGGAAGAATTTCGAGAGCGAAGTACTCAAATCGGAAAAACCGGTTTTAGTTGATTTTTGGGCTGAATGGTGTAAGCCTTGCAAGGCGGTAGCTCCGGTGCTCGATCAGCTTGCTGCGGAATACAAAGGCAAGGTGATTTTCGGCAAGGTCGATGTGGAGAGCAATCCGCAGATGGCCTCGTATCTTGGAATTCGAAGCATCCCCACTATGATCTTTTTCTCCAAGGGCGAGGAGCAGGAGAGGCTGGTAGGGTCGTTTCCCAAAAGCCATATCCAGAAACGAATCGATCATTATGCCGGTAAATAGGCTTTGATTAAGGAGGGATAAATGAAATTTAAGGCTATTTTGACCATAACATTGATTGCAATGATGGCCGTAACAGCCGGGGCATTGGAATTGAACGGAAGATTTGGGGTTACCCTTCGGGGTCCTGTTTTCGCGCCTTTGTTCAAGGGTTCCGATTACGCTGGTTCATTTGAGCCTTTCATGATGGGCTGGTCACCAACCCTTGAGGTGAAATATGGCATTCCGAAAAAAATAATAATCGATCTCTCAATAAGCTTGATGAGCAGTTATGACGATTCATCGGCTGTGACGGGTCAATCGTTCAAGCTCAATAAAAAGGATAATGCCTATAGCAAACTTAGCGGATTGGCATTTGGTTTGACCGGCCAGTATTATTTCCTGCCCGAAGGAGGGGTCCAACCTTATCTCCTGGTAGGCGCCGGTTTGAACATGTGGACGATTAAAACCCTGGGGATTTATGCCCCTCATCCGCTACCGGTCGGCTCGAAATATAAATTTACCGATCTGGTTGCCAAGGGAGGCGCCGGTATTAATTTCTGGATAAATGAAAATCTCTCTCTCGATATTCAAGGGAAAATAACTTATGGGCTGGCCAATCTGTCAACAAGCGGCCTATATACAGCATATGGAGACCTAACAAAGCGCGCCAGCCGGCCATTTAACGGCTATATCGAACCATCAGTAGGGGTCACCTATTTCTTTGGAGGCTCGCCCGATACCGACCAAGACGGCGTTAAGGACAAGTTTGATCAATGTCCAGATACACCTTACGGGGCGTTGGTGGATCAATATGGCTGCCCTATAGATAGCGACGGCGATGGAGTTTATGATGGAATCGATCTCTGTACCGATACGCGCAAGGGATGCGTGGTCGATATAACCGGCTGCCCGCTCGATACCGATAAGGACGGTGTTTGCGACGGCCTCGATAAGTGCGAGAATACCCCTGCCGGAGTGGCGGTCGATGTGCGCGGCTGCTCTCTCGATATCGATGGTGACGGCATCCCTGATTATCTGGATAAGCAGCCCAATACTCCCAAAGGCGCACAGGTTGACTCGATAGGCGTGGCAATCGATAGTGATGGCGATGGCGTACCCAATGGGGTCGACAAATGCCCCGATACCCCGGCCAATGTGCCTGTGGATGAGTTTGGCTGCCCCAGGGCCAAGGCTCTGGCCGAGAAGATGATCCTTAATATCCAGTACGAATCGGGCTCATTTGATCCCGATGAGGCCAATAAAGCAATTCTCGACGAGTTGGTTATCACTATGGGAGCTTATCCCTTGCTAAAGATTCAGGTCAACGGCTACACTGATGCGCTTGGCTCTGATTCCGGCAATCTCAAGATTTCCCAAAAGAGAGCAAACTCAATCAAGGATTATCTGGTTGCCAAGGGTGTATCGCAGGATAGGATCACCGCGCAGGGGTTCGGGGAGGCCGATCCGATTTCGGATAATGGCACCGAAGAAGGCCGTCAGAGGAACAGGCGAATCGAGATTGTCCCCGTAGAACAGTAGACGGTATTAAGCAGCTTAAGCAATTTTGGTGGCGTCAACCTTATAAAGGGTTGACGCCGCTTTTTTGGGACGTGTCGAGTTCAGGCCATCAAATTTGAATTTACACAGGCGGAATAATATGATATTCTATGTTTGTGCATGATGATGCCAGAAGCGATGATTTTATCGCCATCAATATTATCTTAGCCAGCTTTGGTATAATATCACTCATTAGTTCATTCGAGCCCCGGTTTCTGTGGGGACTCAATCATGTCGGGTATTTTCCGCTTTGGCAGAGACTAGCCCTCACCGGCGCACTGATAGCGTTCTGTATACCACCGTTTGCGAGAATGGTGTCGGATCATCTCTCTCGGGCAACGATTACTATTCCCAGGCCCTATGAAATCATATTCTATATCCTGCTTTTTGGGGCGATGGTCGCTCTGTTTATACTGTTTTCGTCGCGCAATCATCTGCTTGGTGACGGTTATGTAATCGAGGGTACTATCCGAAAGGGGTTTACTTTCTCTCCAACCGAACCGCTTGAGTATATCTTGCATTGGCTCCTGTTCGGTCTGATCGGTGGCGTTAGGGGAGTGTATTTTTCATACGCAATCACAAGTTATCTATCAGGCGTGGCTTTTCTGGTTATTATCTATATATTTCTGAAAGATAAAGTCGGAGTGGTATTTGCGCTGGCTGTCGCCTTTGCCTTTGCCAATATGCAGTTTTTCTTCGGCTATATGGAGAACTATACCACCTCGCTGGTATTGATCACCCTGTATCTACTCTCAGCCTGGCGCGATCTTTCGGAAAGGAAAATATCTTCAATTACGGTTATCGTATTGGCCGTGGCCATTTGTTTTCATATTGACAATTCGATTTACCTGGTATCGTTAGGATATCTGTATCTGGCTAAGACTGAATCAAGGCGAACGGGAATCATCTGGGCAGTTGTGCTTTTGGGGACAATAGTATTAGGAGTTCTATATTTGAAAACGTTCACCAAACTTCATATCGAGGATATTTTTGTTCCGTTTTTGCCAACATCGGAAAACCCCTATTACCTTTTCTCCAGTGCGCATATTGCTGATCTTATCAGTGTCTGGCTGCTAAGTTTTCCGCTGCTTATTTTCTGCCCAATTTTCCTTAAGGATTGGGATCAAAAGGGTCGCTGGTTTTTTGCGGCGACGGCGATACCATCCCTGCTGTATGTAATAATGATCGATCCCAAGCTTGGCGCTCCCCGTGATTGGGATATGATGTCGCTTCCGGCAGCGGCTATTATGGTCTTTATATGGCTATCGTTTAGCCGAGAGAACAGCCGTTGGAGAAATGTCAGATTTGCTATCGTTGTCCCACTTCTATTATTTTCGTTCCTGCATACTGGAAGTTGGATTGCCCAGAATAGCCATAAGGATACCGGATATGCCTGGTTGAGGCCGTTGATTGACCGCGATAAGCATTATTCCAGCGATTATTTCCAGGGGTATCGCAATAAATCGTGGGCGGCAATCGTGGAAACTGATTATAAAGATTATAAGGAGGCGGTACGGGCCAATGAGGCGATATTTGCCGCTGCCCCCAATGATACGTTTAACACCTGCAAGCTAGCGATCAATTATCTTGCTAATGGCGATAGTATCAAATGCCAGGAGATCGTCAACGAGTTCTGGCCTAAATTCGTGGAAAACCAGGATGCAATTTCGGTTTTAGGCGCGATGATGTTCAAGATGAAAAAATATTCCGAATCGGAACAAATATTTCGAGCTTATCTTTTACGCGGGGGAACAGATCCGGGGATATTCCACAATATGGGCGCTTTGATGGAAAGGCAGGGGAAAATTGATTCGGCCTATTATTATTATTTCAAATCATTCTATAACTGGCCTGACGCCCCTGTTGGCATGGCGCTGGGTTATTATTTAAAATGT
>DOTU01000150.1 GCA_003520965.1 Candidatus Zixiibacteriota bacterium | reverse complement strand
GTCGATTCGATTATTATCGATGATGATAACCTGGGAAATTCAATCGGGAATGGGGATAGTATCCCGAATCCCAACGAAATTATTGAACTCAGCCTGGGGTTGAAAAATTTCGGATCGAGCCAAGCCGCGACCAACTTAAGCGTAACCATAGAGTCGCTGGATACCTCTATGGTGACCGTCTTTGATTCGAGACGCGGTTATTCGGATATCTCTCCGGGGCAGGTTGCATTTTCCACACCATTTATCATCGGTATTAAATCATATTCGCCGGATGGGAGCCTCGCCAAGCTATTGGCAACCGTGACCGATGGCGCAGATAATTCGTGGGAGTCAAGTGTTGAGTTGTCTATCAAGGCTCCAAAATTTACCGTCGGTAATATCTATTTTACTGAAGGTTTTGACAGTTTCGATCCCGGTGATTCGTTAACTATGACACTCTGGCTGATAAACTCCGGTCCCTGTGATGCCCATAACGTTGCGGTTGATGTTACCTGTGCTGATGATTACGCCCAGATTGTGCAGGGCCATTGTGGTCTTGGGAATATCCCATCAGCAGACTCAGCTGCTAACTTGATTGAACCCTTTATAATTAAATGTGCGGTCTCGACTTTTAACGGTAGAGTTGTCAATTTGAATGCAAAAGTGACTACGTCAGATGGGACAATCACCGATGTTCCGTTTCATCTCACTGTCGGACATGTAACGGCGCGAGATCCGGTTGGCCCAGAGTCCTACGGTTACTATATTTACGATAACACTGATACCGCTTATGTAGCTCATCCCGATTATCAATGGGTAGAGATAGTTCCCTCCCTGGGAGGGCAAGGAACCAGATTGAATTATGGCCAAAATTGGGACGACAATAGTATGCTCGTTACGCTCCCCTTCGATTTTATCTATTACGGTATCCATTACCCCAAAATAATTGTGAGCATCAACGGGTTCATCTCTCCCGATACAACTCGCATTGATATGAGCGGGCATTTCTATTACAATTTTTACAACTGGCCGATCCCCGATCCGGGTTGCGCCAGGGCTCAGATTTCGGCGTTCTGGGATGATATCTCATATACCGGTTCCATTTATGGCGTTTATGTCTGGCCCGATACCGCCAATCACCGCTACGTGGTGGAGTGGTATAACATGACTCACCGTAATACCGGCGCCATTGAAACTTTTGAAATGGTGATTTCTGATCCGACATATTATTCGACCTTGACCGGCGATGCGGAAATTACCTGCCTCTACAAATCGATATTAAATAACGACGCTGATGAGAATTACTCGTCTGTGGGTTTTGAAAACTATAACCAGTCTTCTGGCATCCAATATGAATATGACAATATTTACTCCCCAGGGGCCGCCCCTCTTGTTAACAACCGAGCCATAATAATCACGACCAACACCGGTCGGGGCGGAGTACGCGGGCATGTGGAGCTGTCCAACGGCGGCCACAATGAGAATGTCATGGTGATATCATCAACCGGTCAGCACCGCACAACTCCCGAATCTGGCGATTTCTGGATAAAAGATATTCCCCCTGACTCGGTCGATCTATTCGCATCTGCCGGGGGATATTTCCCTGATACAATCATAGGGTTGCCAGTAATTGCCAATAGCTCAATTTCGGGCACCGACTTTAATCTAATCCAATGCCCTGTCCCTGCCAATCTGATTGCGTCCGATACTTTGTCTGGCAGGGTTGAAGTTAGCTGGGATTCGGTCAGTTCAATGCTCCTTGCAGGATACAATCTCTATCGAAGCAGATGGGAGGCTGGAGGATTTGAAAAGGTTAACGGAACTCCTCTGCAGGTAAATCATTTCAATGATCTAACCGCATTGGATAGTATCACCTACCGCTATTATATTACTGCGGTTTATTCAAGCGGCGATTGGAGCACTGAATCTTTTGCGTCAAATATTGATTTAGGCGGAATAAACTCTCCGACAAGAACTGCCGGAGAGCCATCTCTTCCGACCGAGTTCTTCCTCTCCCAGAACTACCCCAACCCCTTTAACCCGACGACGATTATCTCCTATGGGTTGCCAAATGATTGCCGGGTGAAGGTGGAAGTCTATAATCTTTTGGGACAGAAAATAAAAACTTTGGTAAACGGACCGGAAAAGGCCGGAATAAAATCCGTCGTATGGGATGGGAGAGATACAGCAGGAAAGGCCATATCATCCGGAGTTTACTTCTGCCACATAGACGCAGGAAGCTACCAGGCCTCGAAGAAGATGCTGATGCTAAAATAAGGGCTTGCGGTGAGGGTTAAAAATCCTTAAGGTTATTTTATTCAAGTTGTTGATAAATATTAAGAGGATTTTTGACTATGCCCAAAGATAAAAACAACCCCCCGCCCGGCTCAATCCCAGTAAGAACATCCGCGGTTTGCGCTTATATATTCAGAAGAGGCGCTGACGGGCCTCAGTTTCTGGTGCTTAAGCGTCAAAGTCAATATATGTTTGGGCTCTGGCAGCAGGTAGGGGGAAAGGTCGAGAGCGGAGAAAAAGGAACTACAGCGATCCTTCGTGAAATCAAAGAAGAAACCGGTGTCATCCCCCAATCTCTTTATTCGGTTGATATTGTGGAATCATTTTATGATATCAATCACGGGAATATTCATATTATCCCGGTCTTTGTGGCCGAATTTGCTCCAACCGCCGAAGTAGTGCTTTCGAATGAACATAGCGAGTATAAATGGGTTTCGCTTGCGGAGGCTAAAGAGCTGTTAGTATTTACTCAGCAGAGAGCATCGCTTGATATTATTGATCGCGAATTTATCCGAAAAGAGCCGCCCCCGCAACTGAAGGTTGAGTTTTAATCCTTACCACCATACGGCTGAATAAACCCGTTGCCCAGCCCGGCTCGTTCAAACGCCTCAAGCGCCTCTTGATATTCCTGCTTCAATATTCGACGATTAACCTTATCCATTGATATCGCCTTGTGGGCGGGGAAATACTGACTCATGAGCGAGACGTGTGTCTCGACCGAAATCTCCTCGGCGATGAAACGGAATATCTCCTCCGAACCAGCTATATTTTCGGGCAAGACCAGGTGCCGCACAAGAAGACCCTGGATGGCGATACCGTCATCGTCAATCTGTAAATCACCCACCTGGTGATACATCTCTTTTATTGCGGCGCGGTTCATCTCGGGGTAATCTTTAGCGGCAGAGTAACAACGGGCCATCTCTGGTTTGGCATAGCGCATATCGGGCATATAGATTTCGACTATTCCATCAAGAAGCCGAAGTATATCCACGCTATCATAACCGGACGTATTATAAACAATCGGAATGCTGAGGCCGCTTTTATACGTTATCAACATGGCGGCCATAAGCTGGGGCACATAATGGGTAGGCGTTACAAGGTTGATATTGTGGACGCCGCGGCGTTCGAGATCGAGCATCATTTGGGAAAGCTCGTCGAATGTAACAATTTCCCCGTTACGTAATTGGCTGATGGGATAATTTTGGCAGTAGACGCATTTTAGATTGCAGCCGGAGAGAAAAATCGTCCCTGAACCGCGAGAGCCCGAAATGGGAGGCTCCTCGCCGTAATGGAGATTTGCCGACGAAATCTTAAGCCGGCTATCGACACCGCATATGCCCTTAGTGCTTCCGGTAGTACGGTTGACATGGCACTCGCGCGGGCAGATGATGCAATCATCAAGCATGGCCAGGGCTTCGGGCACTCGACGCTCTAACCGCGCAATCTTAGCTTCTTTCGAAAAATCCGCCATAAGTCCAAATATAACAAAGGATAAGGAGAGTGGCAAACAATAACGAACTGTTAGGTTAACAGTTTATTACTTCGGTCCAAAGTATAACGAACGGATATACGGGGTCGAGATTGCCAGGGCTTCTTTGTATGATACTTTGGGATGATAACCCAACTCCGTGATGGCGCGAGAGATATCGAACATGGCATGGTATTTTAAGATACGCGCCGCGAAACGAGTTAGTGGCGGCTTTGAGGTCTGGCGCGTAAACAGGTAATATTGCTCGAAAAAGTAAGCCATTGAGTATAGAAGCGGATAGGGGATATTCCGAAGCTTATATTTTATCCCTAAAATCGCGATTATATCATCGATAAATTTCTTCGATGTGACCTTCGTACCGTCGGTAATATTGTAAATTTTGCCTTTTGCGCCTGGATCTTCCAACGCCAGAATAATAGCCGCCACAGCATTTTCGATAAATGTCAGCGATAATACGTTATCACCACCGCCTTCGATCATCAGTCGCCGCGTTTTAAGCCCATCGGCTATAAACAGCAGAATATTCTGATCGCCGGGACCCCAGATATTACCGAAGCGAAGCACAACCGCGGGCAGGTTTCGATCTTTAATCATATCGAGCACATACTGATCCGCGAATATCTTGGAACGGGAGTAGGGATCGACCACGCGCTGGCCGTAGATTTCATCCTCGTCGGCGCCGTAATGGTTGCGCTCATTGCCATATACGGCGGTAGTGGAGATATGAATAATCCGGCCTATTCCGGCCTGATGCGCGGAAAGCATGATATCGCGGGTAACATCGATATTGATTTTGCGGAAATCATCCCAGCGGCCGAAATCTCGAGTAAGGGCTGCGCAGTGCACAAGCGCGTCGCAATCCTGAAAGATATCGGCGCAGTTTTCGCCCATAGCGAGATCGCGACGAACAGCATTAATTCCATTATTCTTGAATTGAGCAACCGTTTCGTCGGTTTTGGTTATCGCCAACGGCTGATGTCCAGAATGAGCCAGCCCGCCAACGAGCGCCTTGCCTAAAAAACCGCCTGCGCCTGTTACCGCTACTTTCATACTAACGTATTATATCAAATAAAGAGGGCTTGGTTATAGAAAAAAGTGTTAAAGGCTATTCTTCTAAACTTCCCCAATTTTAAAATAGGCGGGACTCGTAGTCCCGCATCTGATTCCGGGGGCTGCAAGCCCCCGGCTATTAGGAAATGGAATTTATAAATACCTACATTTAATAGGCGGCACTTGCAGCGCCGCCGGGAATCGCAGTTCCCGAAACACCAATCTTATCTGGTTCGATGATGGCGCTTTTTCTTGTCGGCGGTTTTGGTAAGCTTTGAGAGATCAAAATTGAAAGGGACATTTGCCAGTTTTTTCTCGCCTAATTCAGTGAGTTCATATTGCGCGGTCCCACCTTCGCCCGTTTTGGCCAGCCAGCCCTGTTTAACGCAATATTCCAGATAGGCTGCGCCTAAGGCGAACGGGTTGATCGCGCGATCTTGTCCGGAAAATTCTTGCATGATGTTTCTCCTTTATGGAAGCGTCAGGATTTCATCGAATTCGATTCAATCCTGACACTCACAGCAATACTACTTCCCCTTGAACTCCGCCTTCCTTTTTTCGAGGAATGCTTTAGTCCCCTCGACTTTGTCCTCGGTGGCGCAGATGCCAGCGAATAGCCACCCCTCATGCTTGCAGCCCGTAATGAGATCGACTTCAAGACCATGATTTATGGCATCTTTGGCAGCCCGAATTGCGAACGGTCCTTTCGAAGCGATCTTTAGCGCCATTTCTCTGGCTTTGGCCATTAGCTCGGCAGCAGGATAAACCTGATCTACCAATCCAATCGCCTTAGCATCCGCGGCGCTAATCATATCGCCGGTTAGAATCATCTCCATCGCCTTGCCTCGTCCCACCAAACGCGGCAGACGTTGCGTTCCACCATATCCGGGAATGATACCCAGGCTGACCTCTGGCTGACCAAGTTTGGCGGTCTCGCCGGCCAAACGGATATTGCAGGCCAT
>DOTU01000266.1:7098-7822 GCA_003520965.1 Candidatus Zixiibacteriota bacterium | reverse complement strand
ATGGGATTTGATTTCGGGTATGCCCTGGATGGATCGGCCAGTGTCAGGCACTCATGGAAAACACATTTCCAAATCGGCAGAGGATTTTAGTTCAATAAATATTATTTAAGGAGAGCTATTATGAGGAATTTATTACTGGCATTTGGCGTTTTGCTTTTTGCCGCATTCCCGGCGTTAGCGCAGGAAGGTAAGATCGGTTATGTCGATTCCCAGAAAATCTTTGCGCAATCGCCGGAATACCAGGAGGCTCAAGCCAAGTTTGACAAAGAGGTCGAGGATTGGAATGCCAAGGCGGCAACCATGAACGATGAGGTTGATAAGCTAAAAGAGGACCAGCAGAAAAACTCGCTGGTCTGGTCGCAGGCCAAGAAAAAAGAGGCCGATGAAAAGCTAAAAGCCGAGCAGGATACTCTTCAACAATATCTCGATTCCACATTCGGGGCTAATGGTAAAGCCGAGAAAAGAATGGCCGAGCTTTCCAAGCCGATCAAAGACAAGATCGTGGGAGTCATAAAAAAGGTTGCCATTGAAAACGATTTTGAAATGATATTCGACGCCGCCAATGTCAGTATAGCCTATGCCAAGGAGAATCTCGATATAACCGATCAGGTTATTACGGAGCTGGGCAAAGGAAAGTAATATAATGCCATTTTCCTTAGGGGAACTTGCAAAAAAGATCGGGGGCGAGCTTAAGGGTGACCCCGATCTTCTCATTTACGACCTG
>DOTU01000266.1:0-6762 GCA_003520965.1 Candidatus Zixiibacteriota bacterium | reverse complement strand
CTTTTGGTTTATCCCGGATTCGAAAGCGGGGGCAAACCCACCATAATCCTCAAAGATCCGTATTTAGGATTTGCGCGGGCCATGCGGCACTTTTATCGTCTCTATCCTCAGGTTGAACCCGGAATAGCCGAGACAGCCGCCATCGCCGCTGATGTCAAGGTGCCATCCAGCGCTCATATAGGCGATCATGCAGTTATCTCGCGGGGCGTTACTATCGGCGAGGGAACGGTGATCAGCCCCGGGGCGTTCGTTGGGGAAAATGTTGCGCTCGGCGAAAACTGCTATATCTTTTCCAATGTAAGTATCCGTGAAAATGTAAAAATCGGAAGCGGGGTAGTTATCTATCCTAATGCGGTAATCGGCTCTGACGGGTTTGGCTACTGTTGGGATGGGGCAAAACATCTTAAAATTCCTCAGGTTGGTACGGTCATCATCGAGGACGATGTCGAGATCGGAGCAGGGACAACAATCGACCGGGCAACTTTGGGCGAAACAGTAATCGGCCGGGGCGCTATAATCGACAACCTGGTGCAAATTGCGCACAACTGTAAAATCGGTGAGTATTCTATCATCTGCGCTCAAGTCGGGTTGGCCGGAACAACGTCGCTCGAGCGTCGTGTTACGCTGGCAGGCCAGGTAGGTCTTGCCGGGCATTTGGTTATTGGCGAGGGTGCCACAATCGAGGCGCAATCAGGCGTAGCCGGAGATGTACCGGCCGGGGCTGTTTATTTTGGATGTCCAGCCAGGGAGTTCAGGCAGGCACATAAGATCAACGCCATAATCGGCCGTCTGCCCGAATATATCGCCCGTCTAAGAAAGCTTGAATCATCGGCCAAAAAGGACGATTGACCCCAGCCAAGGAACCATTGGCTAATACTGTTCGTTATTTGATAGAATTTTAATTATAAAAGGAGATACGATGTCCAAGATCATCGAGATTAATGAATCTAATTTTGAAAGTGAAGTGAAAAACTCCGAAATACCAGTAATGATTGATTTCTGGGCTACCTGGTGCGGTCCCTGCAAGATGATTGCTCCACACGTGGAAGAGGCCTCCACCCTTTACTCGGGCAAGCTTAAAGTAGGCAAGATCGATGTTGATAACAACCAGCAAATTGCCTCGCAGTATTCGATAATGTCAATTCCGGCGGTTATGTTTTTCAAGAAAGGCGCGGTGGTGGATCAGATTATCGGCGCCGTTCCCAAAAAGGCTTTGTTTGAAAGAATAGATAGGATTCTCTCTCGTGAAGGCTGAGAAGAAATCCCCAATCGAGAATATTTTAAGGAAATCCCATACAATAGCGGTGGTGGGGCTTTCCGATAAACCGGAGCGGGCCAGTTTCGATGTAGCCAAATATCTTCAGTATCATGGCTACAGGATCATTCCTGTGAATCCAGCAATTTTGGAAGTGCTCGGCGAAAAGGCTTATCCAAATCTAAGCGCGGTGCCGGAGAAGATCGACGTGGTTGATATATTCCGCAAAAGCGAGGATGTTGGGCCGATTGTAGACGAGGCGATAAAAATCGGCGCCAAGGTGGTTTGGATGCAGCTTGGAATTTCCAACGATGAGGCCGCCCTAAAAGCCACCCAAGCAGGCCTTGAAGTAGTGATGGATCGTTGCATGAAGCATGAGCATTATTTGCTGGGCGGCGGGGGGTAGGCAAGCCAAACCCATTTTTATAAAAAGCTAAGGCAAGGGCGGTATCAAAAGATATCGCCTTTTTTTATGGATTCATTTCTCAACACCCTTAATGCCCAGACCACTATCTCCTATTCGCTTCCTAAGGCATCGCTGGTGACAATTGATATATATGATCTCTTGGGCAGGAAGCTTGAGACGCTGGTAGAGAGTAATCAGGAGGCGGGATGCTATAGCGTCGTTTGGGATGCAAAGGACAGAAGCTCGGGGATATATCTGTGCAGGATAAAGGCCGGAGAGATGTCGATAAGCAGGAAGATGGTGTTGCTAAAATAGGGCCGGGCGTGTTAAATCTTTGAAGAGATTCGACATGCAACCTGAATCTAAAGCCGGATATCATTATCTATCATCGTTCTTATAAAATCATCTGGAACATGGTGGCCTATTTGTAGTTAAATGGAGTAAGATGCAACTGTTAACCAACGAACTTCTTGCGCCAAAATATAATCGTGGTTATATTACAATTGAAAATGATAGATATTCTTCTTAATCGGCAAATCACGACACTTCAAGCGCGAAAAATTATGGCCGATGTTATTATCAAAGATCACGGATGGGATTCGAGCATAAGTATTAGCTTGCGATAAGGGAGTAAAAGCATGAAAAAAACCGGAGCAATCGCCATTATCGTTTCTATGTGGCTGGCTGTCACGATGGCCTGGGCCGCGCAAGGCACCGAAAAATCGGAAGGGACCAAGGGTATCAAAGAATCATCTCCGATTACCTGGAATAAATACGATGACGCGCTCAAGTTAGCGGCCAAGAGTAAAAAGCCGTTGCTTGTCGATTTCTACACCGATTGGTGCGGTTTCTGTAAGAAGATGGATAAGCAAACTTATATCGACCCCAATATTGTAAAATATATCAACGCTCATTTTGTGGCAGTCAAGCTCAACGCCGAATCAAAAGAAGCGCTCGATCTGCCGGAAGGCCCGTCCAGCGGTGCACAAGTAGCCCGTTCCTTTGGAGTCAGGTCCTATCCTCAAACCTGGTTTTTGGAACCATCAGGCAAGAAATTGGGTGGCCAGCCGGGCTTTATGCCACCGGAAACATTTATTCATTTCCTGAAATATTATGGCGACGGGCATTACAAGAAAATGTCGTTCCAGGAATATTACGACCAGGCAAACAGCAAGAAAAACTAAGGCAATCAGCGGCCATCCTCTTTCTGTTGGGATGGCCGTTTTGTTAAATAACCTTGCGTAAGGATGTTTGGCGAGGGAAAAATGAAGTTTAGTAAATACCTTATTTCACTCTTAGCTTTCATGGTCATATTTACAATTAGCGCAAATGCGGCCAAGTACGCCGGTGAGTTTTTGAATCTTGGAGTTGGGGCCCGTCCGATTGCACTGGGCGGCGCTTACGTAGCCGAGGGGAGCGATATCCTCGGAGGATATTACAACCCGGCAGGACTGGCGTCGCTTGCGGAGCCGCAGGCGGCGTTCATGCACTCCGAGGCGTTCGGTGCATTATTAAATCATGACTTTTTAGCTTATGCTCGTCCAATTGGTACCGGCGAGAACAAGGCTGCCATGGCCGCTTCGCTGTATCTTTTAGGCGGCGGAGGGATAGCAATAACCGGGCGCGATCAGACCGGTAGATTCTATAAGATTAAAAGCGAATCACATACCGACCTGGCCGGATATTTCTCGTATGGTAGGATGTTCGGCGAGCGCATGTCCGGCGGAGTGAGCGCCAAAGTAATCTATCGCGATATAGTTGATCAGAGCGCATTCGGCCTGGGACTTGACCTGGGCGCAAGATACACTCTGACCAACTGGATCGATCTGGGCCTCAATCTACAGGATATTTCGACGACGCTGTTGTCATACTCGACCGGTACTAAAGAAAGCATATTTCCCACAGCCAAAATTGGGGCGAGATTTCATAGCGGACGAGGCAGATTATTAGGAAGCATCTACACCGATGCCGATGTCAGGTTCGAGGGGCGCGATTACGCGGCGCAGATTTCGGCTGGACCGGTTTCGGCGGATACGCATCTCGGGCTGGAGATATCTTACTTAGAGAAGTTAGCGGCGAGGATCGGATCGGACGCGGGTAATCTCACGTTGGGAGCCGGGCTGAAGTTCGGACGGTTCAATGTCGATGTGGCCATGCGGGATCACTCTGATCTCGAAAATACCTATCTGGTATCGTTAGCCGCCAGGTTTTAGGGGCTGAGTTATCAAATCTTCGAAGACTTACCTACCAGCAGGCAGGAATTTAACCAGCATTAGGATATAACCTGTAAAATTAGCTGATTCATCGCCATTTCACCTCGAACATTTTCGGGTTTGGCTCATAAGATACTTTCATGGTGTTTTTTTGGTACATCGGGTTATCCTCACAATTACAACGGGCTTATTTGTATTGACATTAGGCATCTACTTTGAATATTATTGTTCCCTTGACTTTTAGACAATAGAGGAGCGAGGAATGAAAAAGATCTTGGTGGTGGTATTGACGCTGATGTCGGCGGGATGCTTACTGGCATCTCCAAAACCAATGGACCGTAAGGCTACGGTGGCCACGGTTGACGGCAAGGCTATATCTGTAGGCGTTCTTGATTCGACGGTCAGGCAGCTTGAGAAAAATACGATTTCGATGGGCGAGGGTGAAGATAAGGAAAATGTCGAAACTATAAAGCAGGCGGCGCTTGACAGCCTTATCGTTCAAAAACTCATTTCAATACGCGAAGATTCCATCAGGCAGATCTTAAATAATGATTGGGAATTTACCCAAAAGCGACTGGACGAGGCCAATCAGGTCATACTTAAGGTGCTTTTTGATAAGCAGATAGTTCCTCGGGTGACATTTGATTCTGCATCAGTTGTAAAATATTATGATGAGCATCCCGAGCAATACATGGAGCCGGCGAAAGTTTGGGTCAAACACATATTAATCAGACTTCCAAAAGCTGATACTGCCGGGGTAAAATCCGAAAAGAAGCGAAAGCAGTTATTGGATGATTCTGATAAGTTCGCTAAAGACAGGGCAAATGCGGTTTTCAAAAAAGCCATGGCCGGTGAAATCTGGGATACTTTGGCGGCAACCTATTCCGAAGATAAAAACAACGCTCAAAAGGGCGGCGATTTAGGGTTTGTCCTTCACGGTCGAATGATGCCGGAATTTGATTCGGCAGCATTTGCCGCCACGCCGGGCTCGATAGTTGGGCCGATTAAAACGAAATATGGCTACCATGTAATCAAGGTTGAGGACCACAGAGAACCAGCTCCGAGAGAATTCAATGCCGACCTCTGGGAAGAGATTCACAATCAGCTTATCAATGAGCAGCAGGGAAAAGTAGCCACTGCTTATCTGGATTCGTTAAAGGGGAAGGCAGTATTCAATTATAACGAAGAAAAGTTGGCCTTGCCGGATAGCTTAGTCGATAGCCGGACCTGGATAATGACGGTGAACGGTAACGATACCCTGTATGAGAAGACCGTAAAGGAATCGACTTCCAAATATATGAAATGGAAAAAAATTGATTCTTTGACCGTAGCCAATAAAAAAGAAATGCTCGATATGCTTGCCAATACCTATATCCTGCGCAGCACTGCTAAAACTCTGGGATATTTGCAGGATCCCGGAGTAACGCGCGAAATGGATGATTTTACCACCAACGAGGCCAGAACTCGCCTGGCGAGCTTTATGAGAGACCTTGAATATGAGCCATCCGACGAGGAGGTGGATGCGTTTTTCAACTCTCATATTGATGATTATAAAGAGAAAAGGCCGTTGCAGGTTTACCATATACTCTTTCAGGATTCTTTACAAGCAATTGCAATAAGAGATTCAATTTTGGCAGGAACCGACTTTGGCGAAATGGCCAAGCGTTACTATCCGGGGGATCCAGAAATCCGCGAGGTTCTTTATAATCTGGACTATATCGGTCCTAAGGAAATGGGGCCGGAGTTTTACAGCGTAGCCGATACGATGAAAATCGGGCAAGTTAGTTATCCTGTTAAGACCAAATGGGGCTATCACTTGATCAAGCTGGTCAACCGCAAGGAAGATAGAACGCTAGCCCAGGTAATCCCGGGTATCAAACAACGTCTAAAAGAGCAACGCGACGCTGTAAAAACAGGAGCTTTAGTCGCCGAATGGCGAAAGGGCGCCAAGGTTGTAGTCAACGAGAAGACTTTCAAGAAGTATCATCCGGAAGAGAAGAAAGTAATCCGCATTGAGTCAAAGGACCAAAAAAATTAGGGTAATTTTGCCTTTGGATGGCCGAGATGACGGTATGGCCGCCGATTCGGTTTTCTCGCCATCCAATTCGGATGATATTACAATCATTGGCGAGGTTTTCAGGAAACTGATTCACCTGGGGGCTATCGCAATTCCGGTGGGATATTATTTCCTGGGGTTTTTGGTTGTGATGCCCGTTCTATTCCTGGCCCTTTTAATTTCCTTAATTATGGATTATATTCGACTTTTCGGGCACGAAAGAAGCCGCAGCTTTGTTCATAAATACCTGGGGATAATGATTCGGCCTAGCGAGAAAAAAGACCTGGTAGGAGCAACCTATATCTTAACAGGCTCAATTCTGACAATTTTCTTATTCGATAAACCAATCGCTATTGCGGCTATCGCCTTTATCGTAGTGGGCGATACGGCCGGAGCGATTATTGGCCGTCTCTGGGGACTGGTACGGTTTCGCGATAAATCATTGGAGGGCTCAGTAAGTTTTTTTCTGGCCTGCTGTCTGGTAGCGATTATTATCCCCGGAATACCGTTCTGGGTTATGGTAATTGGGGCTATTGCAGCCACAATTGTGGAGGCGATCACGCTTCATATCGACGACAACCTGATCGTCCCGGTTTCTGCGGCAGCTATCATGCAAGTTATTGTTAGTCAGATGTTTGTGTTAAAACATTTCACTTGACGCATCGAAATTTTAGGGATATATTTAGAATGGTTAACAAAAATTCAACCCACTATGGAGGGAATCTGTGGCACGAGGTAAGGTAAAGTGGTTTAACGACCTTAAGGGCTATGGCTTTATCACATCCGACATGAATTCGCAGGACCTTTATGTGCATCACTCCGAGATCAAAAA
>DOTU01000242.1 GCA_003520965.1 Candidatus Zixiibacteriota bacterium | reverse complement strand
GGTGGTGATGACATGATCGCCGGGGGAGAGGACACCGAAAATGATCAGATTAAGGGCGTCGGTAGCGTTATAGCCGAAACAAAGGCGCTCCGGGGCGTCGCCATCGCCTCCGAAAAAGCTGGTAAGCCGCTTACGTAAATCCTCGAGGATATTACCGGCCTCGACAGCCAGATCATAGCCGCTCCGTCCGGGATTGACTCCGCACTTACGATAGAATTCAACCATGTGCTGGTAGACATTATCTGGCTTGGGCCAGGCCGTGGCTGCATTATCGAGATAAATCAGATCATCCATTCTTCACTCCGCTATCACAAGGGACTTTCACCAATCTTTTCGCCATAATGTAGCAAATCGAGTGTCATTTAGCAAGTGTCTGCATGGTACCATACAAAGACGAAATTGGGCGTTACTTTTTGGTTTGTTTAGGGGTATAATTCGCGACTACCTGAGTTGGACCCCGGCCGGCCGGGGCATTTTGGGGCCTGGTTGGGGGAAACAGGGCCGATAAAATTGGCTATAAAAGGTATTGACAAATACGGCTTTGGTCTTAAATTATAGATTCCTTGCGGGATAGATCGCGGGGATTATGCGGGAGTAGCTCAGTTGGTAGAGCACCACCTTGCCAAGGTGGACGTCGCGAGTTCGAGCCTCGTCTCCCGCTTTTTTTATTGGGGGAAATTATTCCTCATGCATAACGGCAAATTATCGAATAACAGATTTTAAAAGCCGTGAATGTATTGAATAATTATCTATCTAGATACCAGCCTATTTCTTCAGCTGTTCTAATACGCGCTTGATATTTGCGTTGGTGGGATCTATCGCCTGCGCTTTTTCGAGCATCTGAATCGCCTTGTTTTTACGGCCGGTTCTGGCATATGTCAATCCCAGATTAACTATGGCTTGAAGATGATTGGGGTTGTTTTTTAGGATAACCTCAAATTCGTTCTCGGCCTTTTCATATTGACTTATTTGCATAAAAGCGATTCCCAAATTATTGCGGATATCGTTATTTCGCGGGTCGCTGTAAAGAATCAGTTGAAATTGCGCTATCGCCTGATCAGTCTTTCCCGCCTTTTGATAGAGTAAGCCTAAATCGGAACGCAGGTCAACCCTGCCTGGTTCTGCGGACATTAACAGTTCGTAAATGGCAATTGCCTCAGGCAACTTGCCCTGCGTGGCAAGTCTTTTGGCTTTTTGCAGGTCAGATCCTTGAGCGCCGTTTTTCAGGGCTCGGATAACGGCCATCTGCGTCTGCAAAGCAACATTATCCGGTGCGATCGCCTCGGCCGCCTGGTAATTAGCGAGATACTCGTTTGGTTTGTGTTGCCAGAAACAGATATCAGCCTTAATACAGGATCGGGCCATTTTATCGCGGCGCGAAAGCTTATCCTGTATAGCGGTTCGCTCCTCTGACGATGCAGGCAGATCGGTTATATGAGGCCAAACTGATTTCCTAACATTTCCCAAAGCCGTTAGAATGTTGGCGAAATCATTGGTCTCCACATTGCCGAATTCCAATCTTGGACGGTTATCGGTTATCAACGGTTGAGAGCCAACGAATGCCGCCAAGTCGTCGTCGGACAGCATAAACCTATTTAAGATGTCGCCGCTATCGATAATGTCAACCTCTCTCAGGTCACCGGCAAGAACGGAATTTTGAAGTCTGTTATTTAATTTTTCATAATCGATGGCGAGAGGCATACGGCTGCCAATTAAAATCGCGTTATAATTGCCGCTGCCGCCGAAAAGCTCCTCGAACCACAAGCTACTATGAGGAAATGAGCTCTGGAATGTTTTAATGATCATCTTGAATTCGGAATCTCGAAGCGCATTGAGCGGTATCCATTGGCACATGATGCCATCATTGTTGAGTCTGCTTTTACAAAGCTCGTAATAATCTTTGCTGTAAAGCCCGGCATTTCCTGGATTAAATTTGGGGTGAATAATACCGGTTACCATGACGTCATATTTTTGACGCTCGGTCGATAGGGCGATTCGCCCATCCTCGATCCTGAGGTTTAGCCTGGGTGATTTGATAATATCATGATTATAATTTCTAAACTCGCTTGCGGCCTGAACGATATCGGTTGAAATTTCGGCGCAATCTATGGTTTTGATACTTTCAAATGGCAGAACCGCGCCAGCCGTCATTCCGGAACCTAGGCCAACCAGGAAAACGCTTTTAGGGTCCGGATGCAATAGTATGGGCAACTGAGCCAAAAGCCGGTGGACCAGCATACCGCTTTTACTGGTCGAGGCGTTGAGCTCACCATCGATATAGAGATCGAGCGCATTGTCGCGTTGAATTATTTCGACAGTATTATTCAACCCTTCCTTGTAGTAAACCGATTGGGCCCCTGTGATTCGATTCTGTACCGAATAGGTATGGTGTGATGGGAACAGAATCATAACTCCGAATAAAGCGATTGATCCGATTGTGATTAAAATGCCGCTGCGAATCCCTCTGAAATCGGGAGCAAGGTTGATCAACACAGTCCCAATTAATAGATTTACTACTGCCATTATGCAGATACTGGTTTGCATCCCGACCAGGGGGATAAATAGAAATACAGCCGCGAATGATCCTAAAATACCACCAGCCGTATTGACCGCGTAAATCTTTCCCAGCTGGCTGCCAAGCTGCTTTATGTTGACATAAATTTTAGCTGCCAATGGAAAGGTTATCCCCATAAGCAAAGTGGGCAAGAGCATTATAAGAAACGAATAAACAAACTTAATCCATATCGGGGTTATCCAGGTTCGAATACCGAACTTGTTTTCCATCAGGTAGAATAATTTTCCCAGCAGCGGCATTCCCAAAACCGCAGTAATTCCGATAGCGATCTCCACTATGCCAAGGATAACGAGCAGGTGTTTGGCTTTATCCGAAAATTTCGATATTGCTAAGCTTCCCAGGCCAATTCCGAACAGAAAAGTTGCCAGAATCGATGTGAAAGCATATGATGTGTGCCCCACGAAATAGCCCAGCGCACGCGTCCAGATGACCTCGTAAGCGATCGATACAAATCCGGAAACTGCGAATCCTATCAAAACCACCAGGAGCACATAATAGTGATACTTCGTTTCTGTTTCTTTCGATTTTGTTTTCTCTTTTGGAATATCAACGGCCACGGTAATGGTTTGATCGCGTCCCAACAGAAGGATTGTCGCGGAAATAGCGAAATTGATAATAGCTACGGCAAAGATTGTCCCGGTTACGCCAAGCTTTTCGATTAGAATAAAGCCGGTGGCCAAACATCCAATCATAGCTCCCAGGGTGTTGATTCCGTACAACCAGGCGATTTCGGCACCCATTTTGGATTGTTTTCGAATATAGTATTTGCTTATAACCGGAAGCGTGGCTCCCATGCAAATTGTTGGTATCAAAAGAATTGTAAAGGCCAGGATAAATCGGAACAGATTTATAAGCAGGGGTGAGGAGGTTAAATTTTGGCCTATCCAAATATATATAATACTAAGGATGCTCAGGAGAAACGGCGAAACTATGGCGAAAAGCCCGATACCAAGTTCGAGAAACGCATAAATCCTAAGCGGGTTTGCTTTGTTCTCGATAAAGCGTCCAGCCAGATAGCTTCCCAGCCCCAGACCGGCCATAAAGGCTGCCACCACTAGGCTGACCGCATAGATGCTGTTGCCTAATGTCAGACCCAGCATCCTGACCCAGATCACTTCATAAGCCAGGCCGCAGATGCCGGATAATGTAAAAATAATAAAGATTATTTTTTGATTGTATTTATCGAAAATGCTTGAATCTGCCACCATAAATCTCCATTTGTTACGATAATTAGGGACGATTGCCGGCGGATGTCAATAACAAATGCAGCAAAACCGTAAACAAACTCTTTTTCCTTGACTCTTTTAGCTCATAACTCTATTTTTGGCGCGAACGGCGGCTTAGCCAAGTGGTAAGGCAGAGGTCTGCAAAACCTCTATTCTCCGGTTCAAATCCGGAAGCCGCCTCGTCTATTTTGCCGGAATGGCGGAACAGGGAGACGCAAGGGACTTAAAATCCCTCGGGCTTAACGGTCCGTGCCGGTTCGATTCCGGCTTCCGGCAGTAATGTTTGGATAATCATTCTAAATACAAATAATTTATGGAAGGCGTGGCGATGAGTAAGTTAGCGTCCATTCTTAAATCATGGCTGCCTCTCGCGGTTGTAGTTACGCTTGTCTGCGGAATTATATACGTGATCGCGCAGCAGGTATATCGCAATTCCGCCAATGACCCTCAAATCCAGTTGGCCGAAGATACCGCTTCGCAACTTGAGGGAGGCTTGCAGCCATCGATGCTAATTACCGGTCCGCCGATTGATATGGCTACCAGTCTTGCGCCATATCTAATCATATTCAATGAATCCGGTACGCCTGTCGTTTCGTCGGGACAACTCGATGGCAGAATACCGGTACCTCCGCCGGGAGTATTTGAGTATTCTCGTATAAACAAAGAGGATCGTATCACCTGGAAGCCTCGCTCCGATGTTCGCCACGCGGTTGTTATTATGCATTACAAGGGCAGTAAATCGGGATTTGTTTTGGCAGGACGATCGCTGCGCGAGACTGAAATCCGGATCGGCAATTTAGGGACCGGGATATTGATTGGTTGGCTCGTTACGCTCTTTGCGTCGCTTATATCCGTAATATTTATGGAGCTTATTATAAATTCCCGACGTAACGCGACATGAAAAACCCGCATCAGCATATTCACACCCGACTGGGGCCATCAAAAATTGACGGCGTTGGCGTGTTTGCAATCCGCAATATCAAGAAGGGGACCGATAT
>DOTU01000260.1 GCA_003520965.1 Candidatus Zixiibacteriota bacterium | reverse complement strand
GCGAGAATCTTAAATCCCGATGGGCTGACTATGCCGCGGACATTGCCGGGAGGCGTAAAATTTAGAACAGAATCGGTGAAGGTCACAGCCCAACCTCGATCCTGTAAAAAGGTTCGAACGTTATCGTTATCGAAAAACCTGACCGAATCCCCTCCCGGGGTATCAGGCTCAACAGCCCGGAAATGAACTGTTCCGGCAACATTTTGATAGACTGTCATCAGGGTATCGCGGGAGGGATTAGTAAAATGCGGTGCCCTTGGCGTATTGAGTACATTTATCCAGAGGGTGGCGCTGGTATCAGCGTTTACGTTATCATAAGCAGTCATATCGATACCGTAATAGCCTCCGGTAGCATCGTTATAATCCGGCGCAAGGTTGAATGTCATTCGCGTCAAACTATCCGCGCCCTGCCTTAGTGTGTCATATACTACTGACGTGAAACCAGTTGTATCGACATATAAGGCAATTGGGGCTTTGTGCATCCCATTGATATTAAATGTCACTGTATCCTTGGCAGTACTGCCCTCGGCCACCGATATCGTATCGTTCGGAGAAAAGTTAATAGTGATATTGGTGGCAAAGGCGGATGAAACAACCAACAGGATTGCCAGCGGTAAGCATAAGATAATTTTTACGTTCATTATCTATCCTCCAAAGTTATCTGCTAAAGATTAACTTTGCGTAATAAATTCTATTGTTGATATCGGGTTGTGAAAGATCAACGATGGCCTTCCCAAACGCCGTATAAGCCAAAAGGTACGTGCCATCGCCCAGGTCACAGATACTGGGAGAGTCATTCAAGATCGTACCGACAGGCAGTGTCTCAACTAATTTGGTCGAAATCTGAACATACATTAAGGGATCTTTGGCCTGGTTATCGTCTTTGGCAAATATGATAGCATCGTTGCCAATCCACTGGGGACCGATATATGGCGGGCCGAGTTTCTCCTCGATATTGTCAGGCCTGATATTTTTTGCCAGCAGAGTCGGTTGCCCTTTCGAGGCAGGATCGAGGATAAATAAATCGAATGATTTCTTATTCGGAGTTGCGCCGTCGCCATTGGAATAGAAAGCGATATGTTTGCCGTCAGGAGACCATGTTGGAGCGAACTCATCCGATTTAGGCCAATCCAGAAGCTTCCTGGTGGTTGCTCGAGGATTGTTGAGGTCGTCGATAATGAATAGATCCGAATTGCCCTCGAAGGTGCGTACGAAAACAACGGAGAGGTTGTCGGTCGGGTGAAACTTGGGGCAGCAGTCGGTAAATTTGAGTTTGTCTGTGTCGAAAGTTATCTGTTTGAGATCTTGATTCCCAAATATCATAAAAAGCCTGCCGCTGTCATTATCGGTAAATAATACGGGCGCCTGGCTTTTTGTTGATGTAAATCCCATCTCCGGTATCAATATGCCGTTGTTACTTCCCACCTCGCCCATTTTAGCAACGCTGATGAACTCCCGGGGCGGGGTAATTGCCGCTTTACCGGTCAGGACATAAGCATTGGATTTATAAAGGGCGCCTTCATCTGAAAAACAAAATGAGGAGGTATTACTTATGGTTTGTTTAGCCCAGGAAAGCCTGGTTACGGCCGCTTTGCCACCCGTTTTTTCGGAGAATAGATCTAAGCCTCCGGATGAGGCAGCCGATGACTTTCCCCGGCATTCGAAACAGGTATTACTGCCCGGAATAGCAACAAAGGTGCGCAGCGAGTTCTCGTCGATAAGCTCAAACGACAGCCACTGGCCATCGGGGCTCCATCTTGGACGGTAATAATTGAATCCTTTCCCAATATCGCCGGTCTCAAGCAGTTTAGGTTTTTCGACGAAGTTTATTAACTCCTGCGAGTGCACAAAAGATGGCAGTATCATGGCCAGGATAAATATCAAGATAGGCAGGTAGTCTCTACAAAAGTGCTTTGTCGATATTTTTTTCATATTAATCCTATCGTTGAAAAAGAATTAGCGCCGATGTCAGAACCAATGATGTTATTAGCAGGTATTTTCTATTTAATAGAGGTATTCCCTTTCTCTGAAACATTATCTCTGAATTCTCCCCGCGGGATAAGTAATATTTGTCATCGTCAATATTGACCAGCTTATCGCCGGTTGTGTTTCGGAGAAAAACCTCATAGTCGGGATCATCTATTTCGATCTGAAGCTGAGCCAGCGTATCAGGCACGCCGCAACGGATACTATCGAGGTCGGTAATCGAGAGATTCAGCCCCGAGCATTCTATAAAGTTAAATGTAAATTCCCTTTCTCCGCTTTTAACCTGGGCGCTATAGGGCAAGGGTACTCCGGTGATAACGGGAAAATTCTCAATCGAACTCACCGATTTGCCTCCCTGAGACGGATAAAACCAAAGATTCCCTTCGCCGAGTTGCTTTTGAATCGCTGCCAGCCTCGAAGCTTTGGCCGCTTCGAGATCCTCTGGTGGAATAAAAGTAATTCCAATACCGGCCCTAAAATATCGGCGGCAGCCCGAATTGCCATCGCAGGAGATTTGCAAGGTTTTATAATTTACGCCGAGCATTTCGATAAAAGCGCTCGCATCCTTGGAATTTCGATTAAGCTTGGAAAGATACGGTTCCAGTTGATCGACCTGACCTTTGGATTCGAGAATTTGGCAGATATGAAGATTTATTGCAGGATCGGTAGGATTGTTGTCAAGTGCTTTCAGGTAGCACTCCAGGGCGGCATCCATCTGGTTTGTGCGAAGGAGGTCATCGCAGATTGTGGCCCTAACCGGCGTTACGCTTGCCAGGATTATCATTGAAACGGCCAGAATTGTAATTTGATTTTGCCTCATAGTCTCAATCCTACTGGGATGCGGCTACCCCGATTAAGGCCCCAAGTACTGCCCCACCTACTCCGATGAGAACATATTTTAGCCCCCCTCCCTTTTTGGGAGCGGGTTGTTCAAAAATATCCCGATTACTTTGATTGTAAGAGGACTCCAGTTCAGATTTTTTCTGGCCGCCGGTAACGCTTGATGGTATCCACAAGCCCTGCCGGGTCTGAAAATCGAACCTGAAATATATTGGGATACCGTTTACGTCTGCGATCATTGGAGAAGTATCATAAAGGCGAACCGGGAAATTGCGGATTTTGCCCTTCAGAAAGGTACCATCGCTTTTCCAGGCAAAGAGGCTTTGGGCATCCGAAAGGGTTCTATTAATGATTTTAAGCCGCGATTCCTGAGCAGAATTCAGTCCTTCTTCGGAGTGGAAAGCAAGATTGTAAAATCCCGGATCAACTCCCTCGCCCTCAGCTTTATCGAAAATTGCGATCTCCAGCGAGGAATAGCCGCTATTTATCTCGTTTTCAAGGTTTTCCGAGGTCTTAACGAGTGAGACATCAGTTTTATCCGTTACGTAATGTTTGAAATCATTGATAGCGTTAAGGGCGTTATCGATTTGCCCGTTTTCATAAAGAATCATAGCCAGATATAGATGGCATTTGTCGCGATATTTGGGATTGTCTTGTAAGCTCTCGAATGTGGCCCTGGCGTCGGCATAACGCTTGTCAGACAGAGCTTGTTCGGCCGCCTTCATGCGGTTATCATCCTTGCTGGCGGCTATAGCTAAGACCGGCAGCATCCCCCCCACGATAATTAAAAGTAGAATAATTTTTTTCATGGCCTTATCTCACTATTAAAAATGTTGCCAGCATCGCCGCCAGGGCGATATACCTTGGCGCAACTTTTTCCTGTTTTTTTTGAACGACAAGCTTGTAAGCGGACCCCGTTTTCAGTTTAATCGGGGCAGAGGTTTGCCAGAGCTCGGTTGAGTTCACTTCTCCAGTCACGAGATCGATTTTGTTGACCAGCACTTTAACGATCTCGCTTCCGGGAGGGGAGAGGGTTATCATATTTGAGGCTTGCGGTATTTTCTGTACTACTGGTATTGGCGGCGGGGTTACGATTTTCTGCGTGGCCACTGGTTTTTCTGCAATTTCAATCGGTTTTTCGGGTGGTGCAGTTCGTTTTTTTAGATCCTGGTAAATGCGGTCTTTGTCATAGCCAAGCGATTCATACAGTGCCAATGATGAAGCGGCTAATTCCGTATTGTTTTTCGATAACGATACTGAAGTAGCAATCAAAATCATTTTGCCTCTACCCGGCGTTATCGGGCTTTGGCGTTCAGGCTCCCACTTTGAAAGGGAATCCCAGGCTGCAGAGTATTCCCCTTGTTGGGCGTTCCTTTTTATCCTGGCAACGGCTGGGTCGAGAACCGAATCGTAAAGCTCGACCGCCTTTTTATAAACCTGGGACCGACGGTTATTTGTCTTTTGGATATTATCCAAAAGAGCTGTGGCCTGACCAATTGAATCCTCTGCTAGTTTTAGTTTCAACCCTGAAAGTGCAAGCTCATCCTTGTTGTATTTTTCGGGGTTACCGGATAAGAACGTATAGAGCGATTCTGCTGAGATAAATTGTTCGGCTGCTATCAAAAAGGCGAGTGTTTCCAGCGGATTAACAACCTGTTCTTTCGGTTTTACTTTTCTGGGCTCTTCCGCGAGCTTAACCGGGGCATTTGAAACCTTAGCCCAGGCGAAATCACCGGCTATCGCCGCGCTCAGGTTATCATCGGTTTGGTACGCCCAGGGCAAGGGAAGCGCCCTGGTTTTCTTATCGGCGTTTTGAAGCGCCTTAGAGTATAACTTATCCGCCGAAACCGAATCGCGCTCTAAGTAGAAAGCGACAACTGCCTGCCAATAATAAGCCTGGGGATTTTCAGGTTCGCTCAGGCTTGCCCTTTCAAGTTCTCGCTTGGCTTTGACAATATAATCGGCACGGGCATCCCCTTGGGATGACAATGCTTTACCGGCCAGAAGCTTGCCGTTTTTTATCTTGCTTTCGGCTGAACCCTGGGCGAAAACTGTTTCGGCCATAATTAGTAACAGCGCAAAGATTAAAATCGATCGTTTCTTAATCATTCGATCACCTTATCTCCGAAATGACATGCCACCCAATGCCGTTCGCCCGACTTTATCAATTCAGGCTGCTTCTCGATGCAAACAGATGGAAAATCCATCACTCTGAACCTCTGGCATTGCCGGGCAAATATACAGCCACCCGCAGCCGAGTCTAAAGAACTCTCTTTATTTTCGGAATTATATGATAATAAAACGGTTTCTGTAAACTTATCTTTTAAAAAACCGTGGTACCTGACCAGCTCAACCGTATGCGGATGCCGGGCCTCCCAGAGCAGTTCAATAGGGAGATCCTCCACCAGGTGGCCGCCGAACAGAACCACTACTCGCCCGACGAAATCAATCATAGCCTCAAGATCATGGGTGGCGAATAGAAGAGCCGTACCCTTCTCGGTGTTGAGTTTACGGAAGAGGGAGAGCATTTCCCATTTATTAATATAATCGAGGGCGGTAACCGGCTCATCAGCCAATAATAGCTCCGGGCCAATTAAATCTACCATAGCCACCCCTATGCGGCGGCATTCACCTCCCGATAGCTCACGAGGAAAACGGTTCAATAGAGTCTCTGAGAGGCTGACCTTATTCATCTGCGCTTTAAGAAGAGTTTCTATATTTTCAACGAATCCCCCGAATCGGGCAGTTTCCCGAAGCATATCGCGGATACGCATACCGGGATTAAGGGCGGAGTAATTATTTTGAAAGATAACCTGCAGCTGTTTTCGCATAGGGCGAAACTGGCCCGGTGACATGGTGCTAATTTCCTGCCCCTTGAAATATATTTTTCCATCATCAGGTTCGATGAGTTTGGCCAGACAACGGATGAGAGTAGATTTGCCAGAGCCGCTTCGACCGATAAGACCGATTTTCTCGCCGGGGGCAATCTGAAGAGATACATTTTTAAGTGCAAATACTCTCTTCTTTGAGAAAAATCCCTTTCTCTCGGATGAGGCGAAAGTTCTGGAGAGGTTCTCCGCTGAAAGTATCATTTCATTATCAGCGTTCAAAGGCAAAACACCTCACAAAATGATCATTATCAAGCATAACTTTTGGCGGCAAAATATCGCGGCATCGGGTCTGCGCTTCCGGAGATATCTTCTTATAAATATCGCAGTTAGGGAAATAAGGACAGCCGGGAGTATCGGCGGTAACAATTTGGCCGATATTGCCTGCGATTTCCACTTCACCTTGAAGTTTTTGAGTGTAAGGATGATTTCGTCCGCCCCGCTGCAGGATAGCCGATGTAGGACCTTTTTCGACTGTCAACCCTTTGTACATGACATAGCAGGTATCAGTGAATTTAGCCAACGTTTGAAGGTTGTGAGAAATGATAATAGCCGATTTTTGAAATTTATCGAGGAGTCGTTTCATAAAGACCAACGTTTCCACTTGAAGCTTGGCATCAAGGCCGGTAGTTGGCTCATCGGCGATTATTATCTCCGCCTGACTGCTCAGGGTAACTGCCATCACCGCCCGCTGAGCCTGGCCACCGGAAAGCTGATGCGGATATTGCTCGGCAACGCGCTGAGCCTCGCCTGCCTTAAAACCGCAATCTGTCAACCACTCGATGGCCCGCAGGTAATCCTTGCCTTCACCGGCCATCTGGAGCGATTCATAAATCTGGTCTTTTATTTTAAGAAACGGATTTAAGCTTGATTTTGCTCTCTGGAAAATAATACTGATTGTCCTGCCCCGGTATTTTTTCATTCGGGAATTCAGACGTTTCTGCCAGGTAAAATATTCGTGGTGATCGTATCCGTTGCCGGAAATCCAGGGGCCGTCATGCCAGACGTTTTCATGATCTTTAAAATTAATCCATAATTCACCGTTAGTTACTCCAGGCAGAAACGGGATTAAACCCAAAATCGAGCTTATCGTTAGAGTTTTACCGCTTCCCGATTCACCAACCAGGCCAACGGCCGTCTTGGCCGGAAGCTCAAGCTCGGAGTGTTTGATAAGAGTCTTAAATCCCCGCTCGGTTTCAATTCCCATGCGCAGATTGGTGAGGCTTATTAGTGAGCTTGAACTCATGATTTCTCCCCGAGGCGCCTGGAGAGCAGCGTAAAGAGCATGACTGTAAAAATCAAAGCGGCCAGCGGCGCTAAAAACTTAAGGGGGTTATTGGCGAAAAGGCCGCCGCTGCCGGAACCATTAAATAATCCAAAGATAAAACCCGAAAAGCCGGAAAGTTCATGGTTTAGAATATTTCCCCAACTTTGCCAGGATGGCCCCATCGAGCCAAGCAGGATAAAAGACAGAGTTGCCTCGCTTAATATGGCATATCCGAACATATAGGCTAACTCGGAAAAGATCGATTTACGGGCATTATACCAAATGATATGTCGGCCCACCACGTTGGCGGGGGAGAGGCCGAGAGCGATAGCGGCATCGTAGAAATCCTCGCGCCGGTAATAAGAAATCTTATAGCGAAGAATTTCGGCTAAACGTGGAGCGCTTAATATGCCCAAGAGTGCCATGAGCAGGAAAGGCCGGTAACTATCTATTACGATAAAAGCCAGAAAGAGAGCGAAAAATTTTGGAATCGAACTTAAGCTGCTGGAAATGCCTCCAATTATCCCGGCGCTGGCTTTTTCCTCAAAACCTATGCATAAGCCCAGGCCCATGCCGAAAATCAAAAACATAATTGTGGCCAGAAAGCCGCTGACAAAACTGGTTCGAAAACCTGAGAGAACATTACCGAGCACATCGCTGCCAAGATCATCCAG
>DOTU01000187.1 GCA_003520965.1 Candidatus Zixiibacteriota bacterium | reverse complement strand
GTACAAACTAATTCAGTAACCGTTGGATCGAGGACATGCTCGAACGAACAGCTTGTTGAGTGCAACGCGTTATCTTTAAGCTCTAACACCTCTGAAAAGAGACGTTCAGCCAACCGGTGACGCCGTACCAGCAGTTCGGCTTTCGCCAGCCCCTGAGGAGTAAGCGCAACATGGCTGTTTTTCGTTACCATATAACCGCGATCAACGAATGATTTTATCTCTTCCGGTGTCGGCTCGGTTGGCAAATAGAGTTCCTTTGGCTTGATCGCGATACGCCCATCTTCCTGGGCTTTGTAAAGAGCCTCAAGCAGCTCCTCCAAAAAATGATCTCTATGATCTTCCAAACCGAAATCCTTTCTTTGCAAACTCAAGTAAACTGCTGACCCAGCTTGATGATTCCACCCAGGAATAGTGGCAGTTGGGACAGCAGATCATGTTGCATTTGGGGCCGACCGGGCAAGTTGCGCAGGAGCTTCGAGCGCTTTCGTCAAACCTGTAGCCGCATACCGGGCATTTTACTGCCATAACCCCAATCCTCTTAAGGTGAAATTAAGAACTCCGCCAACTGCAATTGCGAATGGAAATATAAAAAGTACCATCCCCAGGGCCGTTTTCCAGCCGCGTACTTTTATTATTATAAAGAAATTGGCAATACAGGGAATAAATAGAGTGATAGTTGTCATTGCCACCACCGCTCCAACAGCATCAAGTTGGCCGCTATCGAAAAACCCCTTAAACCCCGCAGCGCCATAATCGCGACGTAAGAACCCCATGATAAACGATTCCGATGCTTTGGCAGGCAAGCCCAAAACTGAAACCACGATTGGGCTAAACGCTTTTTGAATCAGCTTTAATATATGTAGCTTATCGAGCGTAAATAAGATCAGCGTCCCCAGAACAAACAATGGCACCGCTTCTTTGAGATACCATTCAAGTCGCATTAATGTTTTGACTATCACGTTTTTCAGTTGCGGCAGTCGAAGCGGCGGAATTTCCAGGATAAAATCTGAAGACCTTCCGGGGATAATTTTGGAGGAAATATACCCGACTAAAAACATAACGCCTAATATCACTCCCAGCCAGATTGCTATTGCCAACGGTGCAATAGCCCCTAATATGCCTAAGGTTACCCCGAGTTGCGCCGAGCAAGGGACTGCCAGCGCCAATAGAAATGTGACCATTACCTTTTCTTTTTTGGTCGATAAAATCCGCGTGGTGAGTACCGCCATGGTATCGCATCCCAATCCTAAAATCATGGGAAGAACTGCCCGACCATTAAGGCCGATTTTTTTAAATATGCGATCCACCATGAAAGCCAAACGCGGTAGATAGCCTGAATCCTCCAGAGCGCCGAAAGCCAGAAAGAACGTTGTCACAATCGGAAATATCAGCGCCAGCGAATAAGTGATAGCCATGGTAATAATACCATATTCGCCGACAAACAGGTCGCGGGCAAATCCCCATGACAGATGCGAGAATAGTCCGATAAAAAAGGGATTAACGATTTCCCCAAACAGCTTCTTTTCAAACAACCCCACCAGGATCTGGGCGCCAAAGACACCCACAAAATAATAAAGCCCTACAAGTACAAGCAGCAGGGCTGGTATTCCCCAGAGCGGATGATGCGAATATTCTCCTATCGTTCGTAGAACGCGTCCCGATGCCGATGCTTTGCGAGAAACGTATGGCTTCAGGAGTTCCTGAGCCTGATCGTTTCTAATTTTAGCGATTGCAAATCCGAGAGGTTCGGCAATCCTGCTTTGTAGAGCTTCTTTAATAACCCCGATTTTCGCCTTTTTTTCGAGCGTAATTTTTTCCGGGAGCCCATTATCGCCGCTCAAATAGCTAAGCGCCAATCCTCTCGAATCTGCCGATGAATCATTCAAAATCGCCGATATCTTACCAATCCCATCTTCGAATGCGTCTCCAAAGTCAATTCTCAACTTCGGTTTGGAGACCAACGATATCGCTTCCTTTAGCTCCTCTATACCAGTTCCCTGAACTGCAATAGTTGATATCACCGGTACGCCTAAAGCTTTCGACAATGATTTGATATCAATCATAATCCCGGCGGATGCGGCCTCGTCGGCCATATTTAAAGCTACAATAACTTTTCGGTCAAACTCGGCAAGTTGCGATAAAAGCACCAGACCCCGTAAGATATTCTTGGCATCGATAACACAGATTACTGGAGAATCGAGATAATCGAGCAACAGGTCACGGGTAACTTTCTCATCTTCGGATACCGGGGAAAGAGTATCTGCGCCGGGGGAATCGAATATCTCCAGCTTTTCGCCTTTAAGCTTTATCCATCCCGACGCATAATCAACGGTGGTGCCGGGATAGTTTGAAACCTCGACATATCTACCGGAGAGGGCGCCAAAAAGAGCCGATTTCCCGACATTGGGATTGCCCACAAGTAATACCGGCGGAATTGTTCGAGATTCTAATTGCTGCTCTATCATAACCGCCCGATTCAGGCCGAATAAGTCTTCGATTTAAGATATTTATTTGAATATTTGCTTATTGGTATTTCCAACAACAAATTGCCATCACTGGCAACGTTTACACAAACCGTAGACCTCCAACCGATGACCCAACGGCCTAAATCCAACATTCGTGGAAATCTGCTTTATCGATTTTTCGATAGTGGCGATGGCAAACTCCTCAGTTTTACCACAGTTTGTGCAAATAAGATGACCGTGCTGGCCTTTATCCAAAGCTCGCTCGAAACGCGCCCGACCATCGCCGAAATTGACTTCCCTGGCTAATCCGCATTCGGTCAGGATTTTTAGGGTTCGGTAAACAGTCGAAAAACCGATCCTGGGGTCGCTCTTCCTGATTGTGGCGTGCAATTCGTCGGCTGAGACATGCTTAACGTTAGAGAGAAATATATCGAGAATTTTTTCGCGCTGATCAGTCTGCTTAAGCCCTTTCTGCTTTAAAAATCCTATAAGAATTTCATGCTCGCGTTTCATATCGCCCTTTCCTTCGGCCTTCATCACCTTAAGCGTCCATCCTCTTTACTGAAATTGACATTCATATTCAATGATAAGACAGATATCCACAATTGTCAAGCCATTTCTCAGAATATAGAGCTCAATCGAGCGTTCTGTAATTGGGAGCTTCTTTTATAATTTTAACATCGTGCGGATGGCTCTCGCGCAATCCGGCGTTGGTAATCCTGATAAATTTTGCGGTCTTTTTTAAAGTGGGAATATCTTTGGCCCCGCAAATACCCATTCCGGCTCTTAATCCGCCGATAAGCTGATAAATGGAATCTCCAACCGGCCCTTTGTATGGTACTCGGCCAACTATTCCCTCGGGCACCATTTTCCCCGATTCGGTTTGTTGGAAATAGCGATCGGCGCTTCCCCTGCGCATCGCCTCGATTGATCCCATCCCCTGATAAACCTTGTAGGAACGTCCCTCAAAAAGGATCGTCTCCCCCGGCGACTCCTCGGTACCGGCCAGTAGCGATCCGATCATCACCGAATCGGCCCCGGCCGCCAGAGCCTTGGTAATATCGCCGGAATATTTAATGCCACCATCGGCGACAAGAGGAATATTGTGCTTCTCACAAACTGACGCACACTCCATTATTGCCGTTATCTGAGGCATACCTGCCCCGGTTACTACGCGGGTAGTGCAAATCGAGCCTGGTCCTACTCCCACCTTAACAGCTGAAACTCCGGCCTTGATTAAATCGGCTGCCCCTTCGGCTGTACCGACATTGCCACCAATAATCCCCGCTTCCGGAAATGCCTTTCTTAACCGCTCTATACCTATTAAAACCCCCTCTGAATGACCGTGCGATGAATCAACCGCCAGGATATCCACTCCGGCCGATAGAAGCGCCGTAGCCCGTTCCAGCATATCGCCGGTGACACCCACAGCGGCCCCTACCCGAAGCCGACCGCGGCTGTCTTTGCAGGCATTGGGGTACTGGATCCGTTTGAGAATATCTTTGACAGTAATCATTCCCTTAAGATTCCCTTCGGAATCTATCATCAACAACTTTTCAATCCGATGTTTATGCAGTAACTCCTTGGCGCTATCGAGATCGGTCCCCTCCGGTACGGTAACCAGGTTTTCTTTGGTCATTACCTCGGCGATTGGTACCATCGGGTTGCTATGAAATCTCAGGTCTCGATTGGTAAGAATTCCCACCAGCTTGCCGTTTTGGGTAATTGGTATGCCTGAAATAGAAAACTTTTTCATCGTATCCCAGGCCTGACCAATCAGGGCGTCGGGCGGCAGAGTTATCGGGTCAACGATCATCCCCGATTCCGATCGTTTTACCTTATCGACCTCAGATGCTTGATCTTCGATAGAGAGATTTTTATGAACGATTCCTATTCCGCCCTGCCGCGCCAGCGCAATGGCCATAGCCGATTCGGTTACAGTATCCATCGCGGCAGAAACTATTGGAACGTTAAGTACGATATCTTTAGTAAGTTTGGTGACGATACTGGCATCACGCGGCAGCACGGATGATTTAGCCGGTACCAGAAGTACGTCATCAAATGTTAAAGCTTCTTTGATATCCATAAAATTCCTTTAAATAAAAAAGCGATCTCTCTTAACATATTTATGCTATTTCGAAAGAGTAGGATCGCTTGATTTATCAGACGTTTTCTTCATCGGTCCAGGTCAGGATCCTGCCGCAACTGTCGCAGGCGAAAATCCTATCGCCCCTTCGAATCTCCTGAATACGTTGTGGCGGAATTTGCTTGAAACATCCGCTGCAAGCCCGTTTGCGAACCGGGACTACAGCCATACCGCCTTTTCCTTTTCTAATCCGTTCGTATACTCCAACGATTTGTCTGTTGATATCTTTAATCAGGTTATTTCTCTCGATAATCTTATCTTCGATTTTAGCCTGGAGAGTCGATTCCTGATTACGCAGAGTTTCGAGCTGAGTTGTGTTCCTGGTTTTTACTTCGGTAAGCATCGACTTAAGCTCCGCCGATTTCTCACGGGCCTCATCAGCGGCTGCCATAAGAGCCAGGGTTTTTTCTTCCTTGTCGGCCACGCCCTGCTTTTTGGCGTCGATTTCAGCCGTTAAAGCGTCATACTCCTTATTTGTCTTAATAACCTTCATCTGCTTTTGGAATTTATCCAGCTCCTGTTTGTCGGTCTCAATCTCCAATTCAAACATGCGTTGTTCTCGTTGGCTTTCTTCAAGGATTTTGTCATTTATGGCAATAGCCTGATTGAGTTCATCAATTTCCTTTTCGAGACTCTGAATCATTTCGGGTAGATATATCCTTGAACGCTCCAGTTCACCAAGTTGATCATCAATTTCTTGTAAACCTAAAAGCAACGTTAGATCTTTCTGCAATTTTAACCTCCGCTTTATAAACAAAAAATGCGCCGCAATACGGCGCATGTCATTATATCCACTTCCAAATTCGGGTTGTTCCGTTTCCGGTCATTTGTGGCTGACGCGGAAAATTGATGATTTTTGGAAATCGCACACCTGCCTTAATCAGATTATCAAATGGTGGGCAATACTGGACTTGAACCAGTGACCTTTCGGATGTGAACCGAACGCTCTAACCAACTGAGCTAATCGCCCACTCTCGCTAACTCAATTCAGTGGGCCCACCTGGGCTCGAACCAGGGACCCACAGATTATGAGTCTGTTGCTCTAACCAACTGAGCTATGGGCCCACGCGCCTTAATCTTAAATAATATTGACTGCCTATATATATGTCAAGTCTTTTCAAGACACTTCTACGAATCTCTATAGAGCCAGACGCGCCCGACGGGAAATATCGATTGGATATCTCCCCGAAAAGCAAGCGTGACAGAAGCTCTCTTTAGGCAGCGATGGCATCTCCAGCATTCGATTGAGCGAGAGATACCCGATTGAATCGGCTCCCAGATAGCGCCTGATAGCCTCTACCGATTTATGGGATGCAATTAGCTCGCTTTTGGTTGGCATATCGATTCCATAGAAGCACGGACTTACGATCGGCGGCGATGAGAGTCGCAAATGTACTTCCTTGGCGCCGGCCTCACGAAGCATCTTAACCAGCTTCTTCGATGTTGTTCCGCGAACCAGAGAATCATCGACAACCACGACACGCTTATTCTTCACTACCCCTTTAACGATATTGAATTTAATCTTAACATCGAGGTCGCGAATCTTCTGCTCGGGCCGAATAAATGTCCGCCCTACATAATGATTCCTGATAAGTCCGATATCGTAAGGGATTCCCGATTCTTCCGAAAATCCCAGAGCTGCCGTATTGGAACTATCGGGCACTGAGATGATGATATCGGCCTCCACCGGATGCTCTTTGGCCAGGGCGCGTCCCAACCGCCGGCGGACCTTATCGACATTCGTACCATAGATTTTCGAATCGGGTCGAGAGAAATAAATAAGCTCGAATATGCAAAATGCGTGGGGGCTCTTTTTTAGCATACCGGGGTAACTATGCAGCCCCCTTTGATCTATTACGATAATCTCCCCCGGCTCAACATCGCGCACATACTTGGCGCCGATAATATCGAATGCGCAAGTTTCCGAGGCGACTACCCAGGATGAGCGCCGCTGTCCTATGGCTAACGGGCGAACTCCGGCGGGATCGCGCGCTGCCACCAGTTGCCTCGGTGTAAGCAGTACCAAGCTAAAAGCCCCCACGATTTTTTTAAGGGATTCCGCCAGGGCCTGTTCAATCCTTTCCTTTTTTGAGCGTGCCAGAAGATGCAAAATAACCTCGGTATCAGACGATGTTCTCAGAATCGAACCCGCCTTCTCGAGCTCGCGCTTGACCTGCCGGTAGTTGGTTAGATTACCGTTGTGGCCAATCGCCAGATACCCCCGACTATAATTCATCACCAAAGGCTGGATATTCTCCGGTGAGGACGATCCGGTAGTCGAATACCGATTATGCCCTATGGCAGAACGGCCTTTTAGCGAATTGATATCCTCAGCTGACGAAAAAACCTCATTTACGAGGCCCATACCCATTCGGGAGTGAAAACCCCCGTTGTTGGCTGAGATGATACCGCAGGACTCCTGACCCCGGTGCTGGAGCGCATATAGTCCCAAATAAGTCAGTGCTCCGGCGTTTCTAACCCCATAAATGCCGAAAACACCACATTTATCTCTTATTTCTTCCAATTAAAAACTCCCCTGAAACCGCCGATAAACATCATAGGATCACCCTCTTTCACTTTGAAGGGTGATTCCGCGGACAATCCGTCGGAATGAAGGCCAAATCATATTGACCAATTCCGGCCTTGTCAAGTATATTAGCCATAAAGTTATAAAGGTAAAAAGGTGATGAAAGTTCCTGATTCGCGGATAAATTTGGTGATAATGCACCTGAGATCGGTCGGCAAAGGCCGCTTTGGTGAACTTGCGTCCAATTGTGGAGATGCTTTATCCAGCCTAACTCACCCACTGGCTATCCTCATTACAATCAAAATCCCCGGTTTGGACAATGAGAATTTTGCATCTGGAGCAGAAAGATACCAAAACGTCCTTGTAAAAACCATCGCGGAATATGGACTAGACAATCAGGAAAAAGGCCAATCTCCTTTGCCCAATTTTCTTTCGATTACTGCTGACGACGGCAAAACCGTATCAATCGGAATTATCAAACATTTGGGAAACCCCGTAGGCCAGATCGCAGCCATTGCCGAGGAAACATCCGAGGAATCCCTATCGCTTCCGGAAGCGCTATGGTTATGTGCATCTCAGCTTAGTGTCAGAATAAATACGCTTCTTTCCACTTCCGGCTCGGCGGCCATAGAGATATTGGGACGGCAGCTTCTTTCTGCTTTAAAATCTGACGGTATCCGCACTTTGACTATTGGTTTCGCCTCCGGCGGCGACGCCTGGGTATCGCTGTATCAATACCGCAATCGAACTACAGCCAGAGAGATTGAGCGCCTGCCACAGGAACAGGTTGCCTCAATAAATGATGGCGAAATCATTGGCGAAAATACGCTCAAATATCTTTGGGCCGATATCGACGTTGCTGCCGGTATCTGGGTCTCCACTAAAGCAGGTTATTACCTGGCCCTGGGATTCGACGATCGTAAGCATATCAATCCCAGGATTGGAGATCGAATCAAAGAGCTGATCGAACTTAAGGCAAAAGATGATTCGGCCCATCTGATTAAATCATTCGAAAAACTCAAAAACGATTTTCAGAAACTGGTCAAATCAGAGCGTGCCGCTGCCATTACAGAGACGACAGTTACCATTAATCACGAGATCAACAACCCCCTGACGGCTATTCTGGGCAATACCCAGCTAATGCTGATGTCGCGTGATAAACTGCCCTCCGATGTCGTGGCCAAGCTTGAAACTATAGAGCGATCAGCAATTAAAATCCGCGAAACAACGGCCAAACTTATGTCGATTATCGAACCGGTTACCAGCGCTTACGCCTCCGGATTGGAAATGATCGATATCGAAAAAAGCAAGAAAAAGAAACCTCAGTGACCTTTAATCGGACATTCTATTAATTGCCGATAGATCGGTAAATATTTCCCTTGCTGAACTAACCTCTTAGTGTTAGATTCCCCGCTCGAAAGGAGTACGGAGTGGGTTTATTTACATTATTAGCCAAACGATTTATCGCAGGTGAAACAAAAGAGGAGGCATTCGAGGCGGTTCGTAAGCTCAATAAAATGGGCATGAGGACCACACTCGATATCCTTGGCGAGAACGTCACCTCATCCGAGATGGCCACCAGCCTCGCCGATCAATATATCGATGTTATTAATTCCATAAACAAAGAAAAGGTTATTGCCAACGCGTCTGTTAAGCTGACCCAGATGGGACTTGATGTATCCGATCAGTTCTGCTTTGACAATGTCAGCCGTATCATCGAAGCCGCCAGAGCGCATAAAATCTTTGTACGGATTGATATGGAGGGCACCAAGTACACTGAAAGGACTTTGCAGCTCGTTTATCGCTGGGCAGAAAAATACGATAATGTTGGCACCGTGATTCAAGCAGCGCTGTATCGGTCTGAAGCGGATGTTAAAGAACTCAACAAGCGAGGCATCAAGGTTCGATTGTGCAAAGGCGCTTACAAGGAGCCGGCTTCTTTTGCATTTCAGAAAAAGGATGATGTAAACGCCAATTATATCAAGCTGATGAAGATTCTGCTTGATAGCGGCATTTTCCATTCTATCGCCACGCATGACGACGCCATGATTAATGCCACCAAAGCCTATGCCTCTCAGAAGGGTATCGGCCAGGATAGGTACGAGTTCCAGATGCTATACGGTATCAACCGTGCCGGACAGCTCGAACTTGTCAAAGAGAAATACGGGATGCTAATCTATGTCCCCTTTGGCGACCACTGGTTCCCCTACTACTACAGAAGACTTCGCGAGCGAAAAGAAAACGTCCTCTTCATCGCTAAGCATTTTTTTAGAAATTAGTAGCTGACTCTTATTAATTCTGCAGCCGGGGATCATCGGGTCCCCGGTTTTTTATGGTGAAATACTATGGCGCTTAGTTACTTTGCTATTTTAAGAGCACCATTCTAATACTCTTGATGCTTTCCCCCGCTTGTAAACGTGCGAAATAAATTCCCGATGGCACGTCCTCAGCGTTCCATACTGCTTGATGTTCTCCAGCCCCCTGAATTCCCTGCTCCAGAGTTGCAATTATCTGTCCTGAAATATTGTAGACCCTTATCGAAACTAAGCTTTCGGATGCGAGACCATATTCAAGAGTTGTCTGTGCGTTAAACGGATTGGGATAGTTTTGCGATAACGTGATATTATTGGGAAGCATTTCGTTATCATCAACTCCGGTGCTGGTGAATCTGAGTATTATCAAGGAGTCTTGATCGGCCACATACACATAACTACCTGAAACAGTTACTCCCCTCGCATTATGAGGCGTATCATACGTTGTAGAAAGAATTGGATTAGCAGGGCTTGAAATATCTACAACCATCAAGCCCGCATCGCTGACCGCCAGGTATGCGTAGCTACCTTGAACTGCCAGCGCAAGTACCCAGCTTGATGCGGAATAATGTCCGATTTCAATCGGCACCGTAGGATTGAGAATATTGACTATTCGCAACCCGCCATTTTCATCGGCAACATAAGCATAAGCTCCCGAAACTACGATATTGTTTGCATAGCCGGGAGTATCGAGACTTCCGGTTAACGTGGGAGTTGCGGGATTGCTAATATTCGCGATTCTCATTCCCAACAGCCCGTCGGCAATATAAGCGTAACTTCCCGTTATGTAAATTCCCACCGGAGTCCGTGATGGATCACTGAAGGTCGCTGTAAGAGTTGGATGAGCCCTATCGGAGATATTGATAATTTGCAGACCTGAGGCGGCATCCGCTACGTATGCATATACGCCCGAAAGATAAACGCCAAGCGACACATCTGGCGTATCGTAATTTCCAATTAGAACCGGTGTTGTTGGATTTGATATATTAACATTCTGGAGACCCCATGAGCCGGTGGCCATATAAGCGTAGGTGGCGGTTACATACAATCCGTAACTTTGACCAAAAAGATTCAACTGGCC
>DOTU01000275.1 GCA_003520965.1 Candidatus Zixiibacteriota bacterium | reverse complement strand
ATCGAGTAGATTTCAATCTTGGTTTATCCTATTCCGGAAAGAAGCTTGCGGGAATGCTGGCCCTGGATCGAATCAACCTTAAAAAACCTTATGGCGAAACTGAGAAAGCAGAGCCGATGATTTTGGGATCGTACAATCCGGCCAACGGAATGATATTTACCACCGGGTACAAAGAGTCTTTCACGGGCGAAGGTAGGTGGCTTTTCAAGCAGGATATTAGTATTATCAACGGATTAGGCCTGGAGCTTGGTTATATGAATAATCCCGGCATTCTGCAATGGGGTCTTGATTTATCATGGAAATCGCTTAAATTAAGCTTCGGTTATAATGCCGTTAGCAGGCTCAATGATACCATGGTAATGGGATTATCTTGGGGAAATTAATGTTTCGCGAAGAATACGAAAAAAGAGAAATGCAGTTTCTGGCGCCTTATGCCATGAAATCTTGTGAAACACGCGGTCGGCGCCACCCCGAGGCGAAACATCCTTATCGTACAGAATTCCAACGCGATCGGGATCGAATTGTACATTCAACGGCATTTCGACGATTGGAATATAAAACGCAGGTTTTTGTTAATCACGAGGGAGATCATTTTCGCACCCGGCTGACCCACACCCTCGAAGTCGCCATCATCGCCCGCTCGATTGCCCGAAGCTTGCGCCTCAATGAAGACCTCACGGAAGCCATTGCCCTGGCGCATGATCTTGGGCACACTCCATTCGGCCATTCCGGAGAAGAGGCTTTAAACGAGCTTTTGAAAGATAAAGGCGGTTTTGAGCATAACCGTCAATGCATCAGAGTGGTTGATTACCTGGAGCGACGTTATCCTGAATTCGACGGATTGAATCTAACCTTTGAGGTTCGCGAAGGGATATTGAAGCATCATTCCGATTATGATAATCCTCAACTTGATTGGGAGCTGGGCCTTGGAGGCAATCCCTCGCTGGAGTGCCAGATCGTTAATTTGGCCGATGAGATTGCCTATAATTGCCATGATGTCGATGACGGATTGGCATCGGGGGTTCTCAACGAGGCTCAGTTATCCGGAATCGAAATATGGCAGGAGCATTTCAAATATATTACAAGTCAATTCCCTGAGGCTGACGAACAGATGCGTCGGCATACCATAATCCGTCGCTTAATAGATCATCTGGTGACTGATTTGACTGAGCAGTCTGAGAAAAATATCGAATCCGACACACCTGAAAGCCCTGAGGACGTAAGGAAAGGCAAAAGGCATTTGATTACTTTCTCGGAAGCAATCGCCCGGCAAAGCGTCCAGCTCAAGCTTTTTTTATATCAAAACATGTACAGACATTACAGGATGGTGCGGATGTCGGAAAAAGCCAAGCGCATCATAAGCGAGCTCTTCAACGCCTACATGGGTAACATAGATGTTCTGCCCGATCATATTAAGGGTAGGATGGATAACGAATTACGCCACATGGTTGTAGCTGACTATATTGCCGGAATGACCGATCGATTTGCTTCTGCCGAGTATAAGAAGTTAGTTGATCCATTTGAAAAAGTTTGATAGTAGATTTATCTGTCGTTTAATTCGGTAGTTTTTGACTCCGCTTGCAATAATTATTCTTAATAATTGGCTAAAATATTTGATATATCTTATCAATATTTATTGACATCTTTCAGCAGCGAAGGTATATATTTGCAAATGTATATCTTACGGGCGCGGAGCGATGCAAAAAATATTTATTACAATTTCTGGAAACGCGAAAATTACGTTTACGAACTCTGTATGTTTATTCCAATAAACCGTTAATTAAATTAATTTAAAGGAGGAAAAATAGTCAAGCTGCATAAGGTTAACCATTTTTGTAAATTAACCCTCAGTTGGAGAACTTCTTTATGTCAAAAAAGCTAATGTTATTAGCCTTGATTTTGTTCACCCTAACCATTTGCTCGGCGGCTTTCGCGGGACAATATAGCCAATCTTTTCCGCAGTATTTAGCCCTGCATTCCGGTGAAGCACAGGTTACAGCCATAATTACAATGGCTGATCAGGTGAACCTCAGAGCTATTCAAGATCAGCTTTATGCCGAGCATGCCGATCGCAGGCTCTGGCATGAAACTGTAGTTCGAGCTCTTCAAGAAAAAGCCACAATCAGTCAGGCTAATCTGTTATCGGTACTGGCTTCCTTACAACAGACCGGCCAGGTACAAGATTACAAGAGCTTCTGGCTGGGCAACCTGGTTATTGTTACCGCTACACCGGCGACATTAGAACAACTGGTAACACGCCAGGATATACTCCAGGTTAGTCCTAATTACACCATACAAAGCGTTGAACCGGTTTCCCACCCGAATGACGATATCCCTCTGATTACCGGCCATGAAATCGGTGCTGATCGAATTCATGCCGCAGAATGTTGGGCTATGGGAATTACGGGAGAGGGACGGCTCGTCAGCCATCTCGACACCGGTGTCGATGGCAACCATCCGGCGCTAACCGAGCGCTGGCGCGGTAATGCCGATCCGCGATACGCCAATAACCCGGAATGGGCATGGTGTGATCCTCTAACCAACACCACATATCCCCAGGATTGGGGCCAGCATGGTACTCATACTATGGGCACCATCTGCGGTAGAAGCACAACGACCGATGATACTGTTGGCGTGGCTATCGATGCCCAGTGGATTTCAGCCGGTGTTATCGATCGCCAGGATATCCCCCGAACAGTGCAGGACGCGTTAACCGCTTTTGAGTGGGTCGCTGATCCCGATTTAGATCCCTCGACAGTTTGGGATGTGCCCGATGTTTGCTCTAACTCCTGGGGCGTTGGACCCAATATCGGTGGCTATCCTCATTGCGATGATATGTTCTGGACGGCACTCGACGCGTGCGAAGCCGCTGGTATAGTAGTTGTATTTGCCGCCGGTAATGAAGGTGCAGGTGGATTACGAGTACCGGCCGATCGCGCTACTACCGAATTAACAAGTTTCGCGGTTGGCGCTGTTAGTGGAGACGATCCCGATTTGCCAATTGCTTATTTCTCCTCATTAGGGCCGACATACTGCACTCCAGACGGTAGCGAGGCAATCAAGCCTGAGATCGTTGCCCCTGGCGAGAATGTTCGCAGCTCTATTCCCGGCGGCGGTTACGCCGGCGGATGGTCTGGTACTTCGATGGCTACACCGCATATCGCCGGAATTGTAGCCTTAATGCGCCAGGCCAATCCCAATTTGTCCTCAGAGCAGGTACGCCAGATTCTCTTGGACACAGCTGTTGAAACCCCGGCAGATAACTTTCCTGGAAATGATAACACCTATGGATACGGAATCGCCAATGCCTATGCGGCAGTGCAGGTATCCCTTGCTCTTCTAAATGGCTGGGGTACCTTGAGCGGCGTTATCTCCGATCAAGCTTCTGGCACTCCACTTCCGGGTGCCAGGATTTCAGTCGTTGGTCGTCCCTGGAGCGCTGTAGCGCGGCCAGTTACCGGGCAGTATTTCCTGCTCGCTCCGGCCGATACGGCCTGGACTCTAAGGATCGAAAATCCTCCGACGCATTTGCCGATACTTGATACTATTACAATTGTTGAAAACGATACGATTTTCCAAAATTACGCTCTTGAGGGCAAGGTTACTGTCGCTCTCAAAGCTTCATTCGGTAATCCCAACAACGTTGATTATCGGTCCTTCTATCTGAAGGGAAGCTGGAATACCGATGGTTTCTATGACGCTTCCTGGTCAGCACCTTTAATCGAAATAAAAGACGATGGTAATGCCCCGGATCAAACAGCTGGGGATGGAATATTTACGGGTTCCGTTATGTTAGCGCGGGATCTTGTTCATACCTATTCCTGGGCTATCTACACCGAAAATTACGGTGGAGAGGGCGCCAGGCTTCAGAATGGGGCAAACTTCCAGATTCTAACCCTGGTTCCTCCAACGGTAACGACTCTTTCGGTTAACCCGTCAGGTTCGGATCATAACTGGGGTATTTCTGCTTTCGGCACTCATTCTTTGAACCTTGATTTGGCTCGCGTGGATGCCAATCACCCGACCAAATGGGCGGCGGCTTGTTCGCTGTTTACAGGCAACACATACGCCTTCTATTACCGGGTTATGCATTCTAACGTAGCCAAGTATGGAGCCGGTGGTATTGGCGGTGACAGTATCCGCTTTACGCCAACTGTCTCAGGCGCTTACGATTTTATTTTCGATGATAGAAACGATTCCTATATCGTACAGCTGAGCGGTACGGAAGGTCCTCCGATGTATGTCTCCGCCCAATCCGGGTTGGATGGCCATATACCGGTTTCCTGGCTCCCTCCAGGCACAACCGAATCGACCGAGCTATTTTTCGATGATGGTACTTGCGACAATGGATGGAGGTATTTCTCCGATGATAACCTTTATGCCAATATGTTCGTACCGGATGCTTATCCAGTGATCGTTGATTCGATCATGATCCATTTGTTTACCGAAGGTGATCCATTCTGGCCCTGGCCGGATGGAACTCCTGATCCCGTAGCCATGATGGTATTTCTCGATGACGGCACAGGTAATCCTCAGCCGGATCCCGTTTTTTACACCGAGGTGTTAGGCGAACTCGGCCTGCCATGGCTTCGTATAGATGTTCCGGATATCATGGTTGCCGAGGGCAATTTCTGGGTAGCCATGCAGAATCTTCCCACTGATGGTGAAGAAGGTATGGGCCAGGACGTTTCGACCGATTACCCTGCCAACAAATGGGCCAGGGAAAACGGCACCTGGATTGTACAAGATATATTTGCCGGTGATCAGATGATCCGGGCCAAAGTATTCGGCGGAGCTCGCGATCGTTGGTTAAGCTTTGATTCTACACCGGCCAGCGAAATCCCGTCAACGGTCAAAGTTGGTGGAAATCCGAATCTGGCCAGCGGTACGGGCCGACCCAATACCGTGTTTAGTGCAATCAATGGCCCACATTTTAACCGGATGGCGTATCATCCCAATAAGATTCGTAGCAACACGCCTACGATCATGGACACTCAGGTTCTGGCGGGCTACAACTTATATAGGGATATCAACCCCGGGCCGTTTAATCGTCCGGCTCAAACCAAAGTAAACACGGGTCTAATTATTGCCACTCTTTATGATGACTGGGGTACCGATGTTCATGGCCCAATCGTCAATGGCGTAACCTACCATTATCAGGCCTCAGCGGTTTATGATATCGGTAGCGGTCAGTTTGTTGAAGTTGGACCGTCCAATGAAGTAACCGGAATGGCCGAGAATCATCCACCGGCCAACCCGATGAATCTGACCGGTTATGCTGCGGGTCACGATGTACACCTGACCTGGAATCGCAATACGGATTACGATATCCAGTCGTACAAAGTATATCGTCGCGATCCGGATCAAACAAGTTATGCGCTAATCGCGACCGTAACGCATCCTGATACGACATTCCATGAAGTGATAGCCGTAAACGGTATTTACAAATACAAGATTGCGGCGTTCGATATTGGAGGCATGCAATCGGATGGATTCTCCAATTCGGTGAATATTGCAATTGGCGCCATCCCGCCCTGTAATGTCCGAGCCTCAGACGATCAGGAATTTCAAGTCAGCGTGGCCTGGAATCACCCTGGCGGTTGCGGCGGCGATATGACAGTACTCGTAATCGGTGGCGAATATACCTCCGGCGACGCTTCTATGTTCATGGATGAAATGCTGACCTATAGTGATGTGGTTCAAATCGATTATTTTGACGCCAGAATGGCGACTCCAACCATGGAGGATTTGGTTCCTTACAACGTGGTCGTCGTCTGGTCAAACTATCAATTTAACGATGCAAATAGTTTGGGTGATCTACTGGCCGATTACGTCGATAACGGCGGTGGAGTAGTACTCAATGAATTCTGTTTTGCTGAGGTATGGGCCTTAGGCGGCAGGATCATGAGCGATTATTCTCCAGTCAGTACTGGCGTCAGACAGTTAACAACACACAGCCTCGGCGAATTTGATCCCACACATCCAATCATGGAAGGTGTTACCGCGGCCACCGAGTTTTTCCAGGCTGGGGTTACCTTAGTTAATAACGGCGTTTTGGTGGCAGCATTCGATGACGGTAATCCATTGGTTGCCGTTAATCCGGATTTGCCGGTCGCTATCGTTAACGGCTATGTTGGTAATCAACGTCAGTTTACGGGCGATATAAGCCTGATTACCCACAACGCCCTTAAGTTTGTTTCGGGCGGCGCCGACGCGGTTATTCCTCAAAACTACAAGGTATTTAAAGCCAGCAACGCTGGTGGTCCATTTAATTTACTGGCGACACTACCTGGCACTCAGCGCAATTATGTTGATGGGCCTGTTCCCAATGGAGTTGATTACTGGTACCGGATAACCTCGATTTTCCCGGGTCCGGAAGAATCAGCCCCATCTAACGTAGCAAATGGCAGAGCTCTAAACCATCCGCCAACTGCTCCGTTTAATTTGGCCGGTACTGTCAACGACCGTACAATCTCGGTTACCTGGTCATTTACCAATACCATGGGCGATTTTGCGCACTTTAATGTTTACAAGAGAGTCATGCCAAGCGGTTCCACAATACTGGTGGGTTCGCCTACTGATTCCAGCTTCTCCTTTGTTGTTCCAATAGGCGAAGATGGAGTTTACAAAATCACCGTTACCGCCGTTGATAACGGTAATCCGCCAATGGAGTCAGCTCCATCGCGCGAAATCTATAAGCCTGTCGGTCACCTACCTCCAACTTCTCTCGTTGCCATCAGCGGCGAGGAGTTTAGAGTGCCATTGGCCTGGCAGATGCCCGGTTCATGGCGTCTATTGCGCGATGACCAACCTGACACTCCTATTAGGGTTGTTCCTGAACCGCCGAAACCGCTGAATACAGTTCAAAAAGGGGACAGAGGTCCAGTGAATCCGCCGGTTACCCTTAACCAGGGCGGTCCTGATGAGTTTGGTTATTCCTGGATTGACTCCGATGAGCCGGGTGGTCCCACTTACCAGTGGAGAGATATCGTTGGTATCGGACAACAAATTCCGATGAACGGCGATGATATCAACCTCGGCCCCTTTGATCTCGGCTTCGATTTCAATTTCTACGGCAATACTTTCAGCCAGTTCTTTGCTTGTTCCAATGGTTGGATCAGCTTTACCGACAATAGTAACTCTTTAGGCAACGTCCTGCTTCCCTCTGGGTCATCCCCGTTTAATCTGGTTGCTCCCTTCTGGGATGATTTAAACTTCTCCTCTGGAGGCGAACTCTGGTACAATTACGACGGTTCTGAACTGGTTATCTCGTACATCAATGTTCCGCACTACAGCTCCGGTGGGCCATATACATTCCAAATAGTTCTCAGGTCATCAGGTTCCATATATTATGAATATCAAACCTTGGCGGATCCTACGGATCAGTGCACTGTTGGTATTCAGAATGCTGATGGAACCATCGGACTCACCGCTACCTATAATGCTGCCTACCTGCACGATGAAATGGCCATCAGATTTGGTGTCGGGCCCGAAGGCATACCACCGGCATACTTCAAGGTGTATCGCTCCACTACGGCCGGTGTACCGATCGATCCTGCGCATCTTATAGCTGGCCACATTGATGGCAATCTAACCAACTATACAGACATGAGTGGTCTGCAAAACGGAACTCATTACTATTACAAGGTAACTGCTGTCTGGCAGGATTCGATCGAATCGGGCCCGACAAATGAAGCCATTGGCACACCTGCCAATCATCCTCCGTCAGCGCCATTCAATATAGCTGGTACAGTCAATGATCGTACAATTCATGTGCATTGGACTTTCAGCAATTCTGTCGGCGACCTGGCGCATTTCAATGTTTTTAAGCTTTTGAGACCAGACGGTGTTAACATTCTGGTAGGTTCACCGACCGATACCAGTTTTACTTTTAATATTCCAATCGGGGAAGATGGAATCTATGCCATTACGGTAACGGCCGTCGATAATGGAACTCCTCCCATGGAATCAGTGCCATCCGAGGAACTCTTATTGCCGGTTGGACACCTGTTCCCGCAAAGCCTGGTCGCAGTTGGTGGAAGAGATCATATTATCCCGCTAACATGGGATTTACCGGGCTCCGGGCGAATTCTAAAAAATGATCGGCCAATAGTTCCCGATCGGATTACGAAAGTTTCGCCGCAGCCTCTCGACTTAAGTAAAAAAGGCGTAACCGGGCC